>JAEWWF010000249.1 GCA_023396465.1 Pseudomonadota bacterium | reverse complement strand
TAGGGGCGCACCAGGGTGGCGCCGGTGTCGGCGGCGATGGCGCCGCCGATGGCTTCGCGGTCCTCCGTCCAGCGGTCGTAGGTGACGACGCGGGCGCCCTGGGCCTGGGTGGAGGCGATCTTGATGGCCGGGGCGTCGGAGGGCATGACGATGGTCGCTGGCACCCCATACAGGCGTGCCGCCGCCGCCACCGCCTGACCATGGTTGCCAGAGGAGAAGGCGACGATGCCTTTCGCCCGCTGCGCCGCCGGCAGGGCCGAGAGGGCGTTGTAGGCGCCGCGGAACTTGAAGCTGCCGGTGCGCTGCAACGGCTCCGCCTTGACCAGCAGGCGGCAGCCCAGGCGGTCGTTCAGCAGCGGGCTTTCCAGCACCGGCGTGCGGACGGCGGTGCCGGCCAGACGGGCGGCGGCGGCGGTGACGTCGGTAAAGGTGGGCTCGGTCATGATGGGGCGGTCACCAGATCGGCAAGGGGAGCAAGGGTGGTCAGTTCCGCTTCGGGACCGGTCGGCAGCCTTTCGCGCGGCTGGCCGGTGCGGTTGACCCAGATCACCCGGAAGCCGAAGGCGGCGGCACCCGCCACGTCCCAGCCGTTGGAGGACAGGAACAGGATGCCCTCGGGCGGCAACTCCAGGCGGTCGCAGGCGAGGCGGTAGACCCGTGGATCGGGTTTGTAGACCGCCAGTTCATCCACCGACAGGGCCACTTCCAGCAGGTCTTCAAGCCGCGCATGGCGGACGGCCGCCTGGACCATGGCGGGGGAACCGTTGGTGAGCACGGCCCGGCGGATGCCCTTGGTGTGCAGGGCGCGCAGCATGTCCGGTACCTCGGGATAGCAGTCGAGCCGCAGGTAGAGGTCCATGAGGGCGGAATACAGCCGGTCGTCGGGATCGGCGATGGCGAGGCCTTCAAGGGCGAAGCGCAGGGCCTCGCCGGTTACCTGCCAGAAGTCGGCATAGCGGCCCATCAGGCTGCGTAGCCAGGTGTATTCCAGCTGTTTCTGCCGCCACAGGGCGGCCAGTGGCTGCCATTGCCCACCCAGGTGGTCCCGCAAATGGCGGGCGGCGGCGGCGACGTCGAACAGGGTGCCGTAAGCGTCGAAGACGCAGGCGCCGACGGAGATCGGGGCGGTGGCGGAAATGGTCATGACGACGGCCCTCCCGGACGGATGTTCGGCTTTTCGGTCACCGTAGCCGACAACCGCCGGGGAGGGAATTCCACACCGCGCGGCGCGTCAGCGCCGCAGATCGCCTTCGATGTTGAAGGCGATATCGCCGACGCCCAGGCGATGGCGGTAGACCTGCACCCCTTCCAGCACCCGCTGCACGTAATTGCGGGTTTCGGAGAAGGGGATCATCTCCACCCAGTCCACCGGGTCGACGCCCGGCGTGCGCGGATCGCCGAACCGCTGTACCCACTGGCGGGAGCGCGACGGACCGGCGTTGTAGGCGGCGATGGCAAGGATGTAGGAGCCGCCGAAGTCGTCGATCAGCGATCGCAGGTAGTTGGAGCCGAGCGCCACGTTGAAGGCCGGATCGCTTAGCAGCCGCGCTTCGGAGAAGTCGAGCGACAACTTGCGGGCTTCGCTTTTGGCCGTCGCCGGCATCAGCTGCATCAGGCCGCGGGCGCCGACGCGACTGATGGCCCCGGTGTTGAAGTTGCTCTCCTGGCGGATGATGGACATGACCAACGCCCGCTCCAGCCCGTCGGCGCTGGGGTGGTGGGCGACGGGATAGCCGCTGTCGAGCAGAACCACCCCGTCCTGGGCGGCCCGCCGGGCAAGGGCGACGGTCGTATGGGTCTGGCCGATGGCGTCGGACAGACGGGCAGCCAGCAGCTTCTGGCCCGGCGTGCGGCCCTCCGCCTGCAACTGCATCAGGAACGCGGTGGCATCGTCGGCACGGCCGATTTCCGCCAATCCCTGGGCAACGCGCACGATCTCCTTCTTCTCGAAGGCGGCGATGTCCTCGGTGGTAGGCTGCGGATCGGGCGGCAGACGGCGGGCCGCCTTGTCTCCCAGCTTTCCGGCGGCGAGCTGGCCGTAATAGGTGGTGCCGTGCTCGGCGGCCTTCATGTACCAGCTTTCGGCCTTGGCGGCGTTGCCGATGGCCTCCTCCGCCCGGCCGGCCCAATAGGCGCCGCGCGCCAAGCTGATGGGGGTGGTGACGTTGGCATAGAGCTTTTCAAAGTGGGGCAGGGCGTTCTGTGGCTGTTTCAGGAAGCGCAGGGCGATCCATCCCGACAGCCATTCGCCGCCGGCCAGGGCGGAGCCGGCCTGGGCCTCATGGCCGTTGATATAGCGGTAGGCATTGGCATGATCGCCCGCATCCAGCGCCTCGCGGGCCAGGATGGCGCGTTCCCGCCACCACAGGTCGGGGCGGCCCTTGTCGGCGTTGCGATGGCCGAGCAGCTCGACGGCGGCTGCGGTCAGGCCCTTGGCACGGCGCCAGCGCAGGCGCTCGTACAGCAGGCCGGGATCGTCCACCAGCCGTGCCGGTACCCGCGACACCGCCGCGTCGACGCCGCCAGCATCCTCGATGAGGGCGATGCGGGCCTGGGCGAGGGCGCGATGGTCGGCGTCCATCAGCCGCATCATGCGGCGGGCGCCATCCAGGTCGCGGTCCCACAGCATGCGGTCGAGGCGGGCAACGTGGTCTTCCGCCCGCAGGTGCTGGCCGAAGCGGGCCTCGAAGGATTTTTCCTGGGCACTGCCGAAGGTGGCCTCGCGCCAGGCCTTGCGCACCGTCGCCGTCAGCTCGTCGCGGCGGCCGAGTTGGTCGAGGGCCTGCGACAATGCCATCCAGCCGTCGGCGCTGACCGGCTGCTTGTCCTGGAACCAGGCGTAAATCTGGGTGGCATCCTCGCGCAGGCCGATGGCCTCCTCGGCACGGCGCAGCAAGGTGGTGCGCTGCGGCCAGTCCGGGTTGTCGGAGGCGAAGCGGGAGATTTCACCGAAGCTGAGGCCCGACCGCGGCTCCAGCATGCGGCGCCACTGAAGCGCCTTGGCCAGGGCCGGATTGCGCGCCGCCTTGGCGGCGGCCAGGGCTTCGTCCCAAGCGCCGCGGTCGGCGGCGGCGTAGGCGCGGCTGTAGACCGCCTCGTCGGCCGGCGACAGCTCATCCGCCCGGACGGGCAGGGCGGCGGCAACGACGGACAGGGCCACGACGGCGGCCCGCAGCACGGCAAAGCGTGGTGTCACCTTGACCTCGACAGCGAAAGCGTTTGCGAATTCAGGGGCTTGCCTGGGTAGAGCGACCGGCGGAGGATGCCTTTCTCGGCCTCATCCGATGCCCGGGTCCCATCCGCCCGAACTTTCGCATAGAACCCGCGCCACCGGCAACAGGATGCGGTGATGGCGGGGATGACGATCCGGTAACATGGATGCTTGCGGCGAGCCGGCGGGCCGTCTAGTTTCATCATCTTTTCACGGCTTATCGCGTGCGCACGGAGCAAGACATGTTCAAGGGGTGCATCACCGCGCTCATCACGCCCTTCCGCGACGGCAAGGTCGACGAGAAGGCGTTCCAGGAATTCGTGGCATGGCAGATCGCCGAAGGCATTCACGGCGTCGTGCCCATGGGCACGACCGGCGAATCGCCGACGGTGCTGCATGAGGATCATGCCCGCGTGATCTCCCTGTGCGTCGAAGCGGCCGGTGGCAAAGCGCCCGTCATCGCCGGCACCGGCTCCAATTCCACCGATGAAGCCATCTGGCTGACCCGCCGCGCCAAGGATGCCGGCGCCGATGCCGCCCTGGTGGTGACGCCCTACTACAACAAGCCGACGCAGGAAGGCCTGTACCAGCATTACAAGGCCATCCATGATGCGGTGGATATTCCCGTCGTCATCTACAACATCCCCGGCCGCAGTGTCGTCGACATGAGCGTCGACACCATGGCGCGGCTGGCCAAGCTGCCCAACATCGTCGGCGTCAAGGACGCGACCGCCGATCTGGTGCGGCCGCTGAAGACCCGCGTCGCCCTCGGGCCGGACTTCTGCCAGCTGTCGGGCGAGGATGCCACCGCCACGGCCTTCCTGGCCCAGGGCGGCCACGGCTGCATCTCCGTCACCTCCAACGTGGCGCCGAAGCTGTGCGCCCAGATGCACGAGGCCTGGCAGCGTGGCGATCTGGAAACCTGCTTCGCCATCCGCGACCGGCTGATGCCGCTGCACGATGCCATGTTCGTCGAAACCAGCCCCGGCCCGGTGAAGTACGCCGCCAGCCTGCTCGGCAAGTGCGACGGAACGGTCAAGCTGCCGCTGGTCGAGGTGTCCGAAGCCACCAAGGAACGCGTGCGCAACGCCATGGTGAGCGCCGGCATTATCAACTGACGTCATGGCAAAAAAAGAAAACCCCAAAAGCGCGCTGATCAGTCACGGCACCGTCGCCCAGAACCGCAAGGCCCGCCACAACTACGAGATCGTCGACACGGTCGAGGCGGGCCTCGTGCTCATGGGCTCGGAGGTCAAGAGCCTGCGCCTGGGCCGTGCCAACATCGCCGAGAGCTTCGCCGCCCCCCAGGGCGGCGAGCTGGTGCTCATCAACAGCTACATTGCCTCCTACGCCGGTAGCAAGACCTTCGGTCATGAGGAGCGGCGCAAGCGTAAGTTGCTGCTGCACAAGCGAGAGTTGAACCGCCTGAACATGGCGGTGGCCAAGGACGGCATGACCATCGTGCCGCTGTCGCTGTACTTCAATCAACGCGGCTTGGCGAAGGTGCAACTGGGGCTGGCCAAGGGCAAGAACGTGGTCGACAAGCGCCAGTCGGTGAAGAAGCGCGATTGGGACCGCCAGAAGGCCCGCATCCTGCGCGACAAGGGCTGACCCTCCGACGCGGGCGCCAGAAGCGAAGACCGGGGCCGGCGATCCTCTCGCCGGCCCCGGTTCCGTTGCCGCCTTCCCTCACGCCGCGACAGCGGTGCTGAGGTAGCCGGTGAGTGTGTTGACCACGTTGTCGCCGAGGGCGGCCACCGCGTAGCCGCCTTCCATCACGAACAGGGTCGGCAGGCCCATGCGGCCGATGCACTCGCCCATGCGGCTATAGTCGGGGGTGGCGAGCTTGAAGTGGCTGATGGGGTCGTTCTCGTAGGTGTCGACGCCCAGGCTCACCACCACCACATCGGCGCCGAACGCCTTGATGCGGCGGCAGGCGTCGTCGAGCGCCTCGGCATAGCCGGTGCTCCAGCTGGTGCCCCAGCGCATGGGATAGTTGACGGTGAAGCCCTCGCCGGCACCGCTGCCTGTCTCGTCGGCATAGCCGAGGAAGAACGGATATTCCTGCAATGGGTCTGCGTGCAGCGACAGGAACAGCACGTCGGGGCGGTCGTAGAAGATCGCCTGGGTGCCGTTGCCGTGATGATAGTCGACATCCAGCACCGCCACCTTGCCGGCGCCCTGGTCGCGCAGGTACTGGGCGGCGATGGCGGCGTTGTTGAGGAAGCAGTAACCGCCATAGAGGTCCGCCGCCGCATGGTGGCCCGGCGGCCGGCACAGGGCGAAGGCGTGGCGCTTACCCTGCTGCACCAGCCGGGCGGCGGTCAGCGCCACGTCGGCGGAGGCGCGGGCGGCCCGCCAGGTGCCGGCGGTGATCGGCGTGCCGGCGTCGAGGGAGTAGTAGCTCAGCAGCCCGTCGATGGCCTCGGGAATCTTCTGCCGCATGGTCCGCACCGGCCAGTTGAGCGGCAGGGCGTCGTAGGGGCCGTGGGCGTCGATCCAGCGGTCCCAGGCGGTGCGCAGGAACTCCACGAACTCCGGCGTATGGACGCGGGTGAGGGCGGCGTCGGGAAAGCTGTCGGGCGCCAGCAGCGGCCCGAAGCCGGCGGCCTCCACGGCGGCGCGCACGGTCTCCGCCCGCTCCGGCTTTTCCACCGGCGGCTGCATCTGTCCGCCGATCAGTTCATAGGCGCCGTTCTGCAAGGCGTGCAGTTCGGAAAACACGACGTCCATGCGGAAGCTCCCGTTGTATTTGTTTGACAGGATGCTCCGAGAGTGTCGGGTTTCCGGGCCGAACTCAAGCGCCGGGATAGGAAATCTTCAACACCTCCAGCACCTCGACGGCGGTCGGGGTGCGCACGTCCACCTCGTCGCCCACCTGCGCCTTCAGCAGGGCGCGGGCCACCGGCGACAGCCAGTTGATCTTGCCGGCGTTGAGGTCGGCTTCATCGACGCCGACGATGGTGACGGTGCGTTCCTCGTCGCGGCTGTTCACATAGGTGACGGTGGCGCCGAAATAGACCCGGCTTCTGTCGGTCTGCGCCGACGGATCGACCACCAGGGCGTTGTCCAGCCGCTTGCGCAGGAAACGGATGCGCTTGTCGAGGCGGCGCAGTTCCCGCTTGCCTTCGATGTAGTCGGCGTTCTCACTGCGGTCGCCCAGGCTGGCGGCCCATTCCACCACCCGCACCACCTCCGGCCGGCGGTCGCGCCAGATGTGGTTCAACTCGTCGAGCAAAGCCTTGTGCCCGGCCGGCGTCATATAGAATTTGCCACCGGCGGGGAGGGGGGTGCCGTCATCGTCGTCGTCATCATCGTCTTGGCGGGTGGCCATCGGCGAGTCGCTCCCTCGTCTGGCGTGATTGTGGCGCCCGTACTGCCGCAAATTGACCGCGGGACGCAAGCGGTTCATGATTCCGCAAGGGTTGGGTGGGTACTCCTGTCCAAAGTCAAATTGCGCCGGATCAACCGGTTGCATGCTGCGTCGGCCGGCTGCCGTCGCAAGCCTAAGGGGAACGTCATGCTGTCACTGATGTCGCGCGGACGCATCCGCACTCGTATCGCCGTCGCCGTCCTGGTGCCCATTCTGGGGCTGCTGGTCTTCGCGGCGATGCAGCTCAACCGCTCCTACCAGGGCATGATGGAGACCGCCGCGCTCCGTCAGGTGTCGGGCGTGGCGCCGGCTATTTCCGCCGTGGTCCATGAACTGCAAAAGGAGCGGGGCGCGACCTCCGGCTATCTGGCATCGCGGGACGATACCTTCCGCACGCTGCTGGACGATCAGCGGCGGCTGTCGGATGGCGCCCTGGCGGCATTGCGGTTGCACCTGACGGAGCTGCGCAGTGCCAGCGCCGACCGCGTTTTGCTGGCGCAGGTGGATACCCTGGATCGGCGTCTGGGCGAACTGGCGACCACCCGTGGCGGCGCCGACGACGGCACCACCGATGTCCCGAGCGTCATCGCCTGGTATACCGCCACCATCGCCGCCAACCTGGAGGTGATCGGCCGCATGGGCGTGGTCTCCACCAATGCCGAGGTGACGCGCGGGGTCGCCGCCTATGTCGGCTGGCTGCAAGCCAAGGAGCGGGCCGGCATCGAACGCGCCACCGGATCGGCCGGATTCGGCGCCGGCGCCTTCGCGCCGGCCCTGCACGAACGGTTCATTGCCCTTCAGGGGGCGCAGCAGGCGTTCATTGCCACTTTCGAGACCTTCGCCACCGACGCCTGGAGGGAGGCCGCTACGGCCGTCGCCCGCAACCCGGTGACGCAGGAGGTTGACCGCATGCGGCGGGTCGGCGTCGAAAGCATGGGCGGATCCACCGCGGGCGTCGAGGCCCCGGTCTGGTTCAAGACCACCACCGCCCGTATCGACCTGATGAAGCAGGTGGAAGACCGCATTGCCGCCGATCTGATCGCCCAGTTGGAGTATCTGGCCGCCACGGCTCGCACCGGCTTTACCGTCACCCTGCTGGTCTCTCTGGGTTTCATCGCAGCGACGCTGGTGCTGGTGACGGTCATCGTGCGGGGCATCGTCGGTCCGGTCCGCGCGCTGACACAGGAAATGGCATCGCTCGCCGAGGGGGATACTTCCATGGTGCCGGCCGGCCTCGATCGCACCGACGAGGTGGGCGACATGGCCCGCGCGGTCGAGGTGTTCCGCGACCATATGATCCGCGCCGACCGTCTGGCCGAGGAGCAGCGTGAGGCCCAGGAGGCCCGCGCCGCCCGCGCCGCCCATATCGAAACCCTGACCGCCGATTTCGACCGGGTCGTCTCGTCGCTGCTGGATACGGTCGCTGCCGCCGCCGGCGACCTGGAGAGCACCGCCGAAACCATGTCGGCCATCGCCGAGGAAACCAGCCGCCAGGCCCTGGCCGTCTCCGCCGCCGCCGAAGAGGCCAGCGTCAACGTCGAGACCGTGGCCGCTTCGGCGGAGGAACTGCATGCGTCCTCCACCGAGATCGGCCGCCGCGTCACCGAGAGCAGTTCCGTCACCCGCAAGGCTGCCGCCCAGGCGGAGGAAACCGCCGGCGTGGTATCGCGCCTGGCGGAAAGCGCGCAGAAGATCGGCGAGGTGGTGAGCCTGATCGCCGACATCGCCGACCAGACCAACCTGCTGGCACTCAATGCCACCATCGAAGCGGCGCGGGCGGGGGATGCCGGCAAGGGCTTCGCCGTCGTGGCGAGCGAGGTCAAGGCGCTGGCCGGACAGACCGCCAAGGCGACCGAGGACATCAGCCGCCAGATCGCCGACGTGCAGACGGCCACCGGCCACGCCGTGGAGGCCATCGCCGCCATCGGCGACATGGTGCGGGATGTCGACCATGCCGCCTCCGCCATCGCCTCGGCGGTGGAGGAACAGAACGCCGCCACCGCTGAAATCGCCCGCAACATCGGTCAGGCGTCGGCGGGCGCCAACGACGTATCCTCCAACATCGGCGGCGTGACGTCGGCGGCGGGCGAGGCGGGCAAGGCGGCCGGGGGCGTGCTGCACGCCTCGGAACGCCTCACCCGCGACAGCACCCAGCTGCGCGAGACGGTGCGCCGCTTCCTGGCCGACGTGCGCTCGGCCTGAGGGAAAGGGGGAGCGGCGTCTCCGCCCTGGGCGGCGGTCAGCCCTCGGCCGGCGGCAGGCCCTGGCGGTGGCGGCGGATGATCGCCGCCACCCCGGCCACCGTCGCCGCTCGTCCGTCGACGTAGCGGGTGGCGTGGCCGCAGTAGGTCAGCGCCCGCTGGTAGGGTCCGCGTAGCACCTCCGAACACACCAGCAGCACCTCGCGGCCGCCGGAATGGTAATGGTCGTCCATGGCCCGCACCTCGTGGCCGATCAGCAGACCGGAGACGAACGGCGCGATGTGTTCCGGCTTCAGCCCACCGTAGAGGTAGCGGGAGCGGGCGGTGAACACATGGTCGAGCAATCCGCCGTCATGGGTGGATTGCTCCAGCCCCTGCTCGAAGGCGGCATCGTTCCATGGCGCCTTGCGGTCGGCCGGCTTGCCGAGAATGGTGTGATCGAGCAAGGTGTTGTAGATCTCGCCCGTCATGTTGGTGGTGAAGCGGATCAGACGGCCGCCCTTGGCCTCGGCCCATTTGCTGTGGTTGCCGGGCAGGCAGAGGATGGCGTCGCTGTGGTCGGTCAGCGACAGGGCGCCGAAGATCTGCGCCTCCTCGCCGCGCATGACGTCGATACGGCCGTCCTCCTCTTCGACGCGCACACCGGGGACGATGAAGGTGTCGGGCATGTTGGGCACTTCCACCACGCAGGCCGCCAGGTCGTCCGGCCCCTGGGGCAGGGCCGGTTGCGGCGCTTCCAGCCAGCCGATCTGCGATCCCACCATGCCGGCCATGTAGACCGGCGGCCGCACCGTCCGGCGCGGGTTGTCGCGCCAGCGCGACAGCACGGCGCGGCAGTAGCCCGGCAGTTCCTGGCGGGCGAGGTCGCGCATGCCGCGTCCCTCGGGGATTTCGCCCTGCACCTCGCCGGTCTCGACATTCACCAGCCAGGCGCGAAAGTTTTTCGCGCCCCAGTCGACGACGATGGCCGCGGCGTCGGTCTCCGCCATGCTCTCCTCCACTCGTTGGTCTTGTCCCGTCCGGGGATGTGACACTGTCATGGACCCGGTGGGAGATCGGGGCGTTATTAGCACCACACGGCCCGCGCGAAAAGCCGTGCCGCGTCACTGATCAACACAGGGTGAAGGAGGGTGTCTTGGGTATCATCGCGTGGATCATTTTCGGCCTCATCGCCGGGGCCATCGCCAAGCTGATCATGCCGGGAAAGGACCCGGGCGGCTTCATCGTCACCATCCTGATCGGCATCGTCGGCGCCGTCATCGGCGGCTTCATTGGCCAGGCGCTCGGGTTCGGCGGGGTGGACGGCTTCAACCTGGGCAGCATGGTCATTGCCGTTCTGGGCGCGATCCTGCTGTTGATAGGATACCGAGTCATCAAAGGCCGCGCCTGAGCGGAGCAGGGAGAGCGGGGGCGATGGGCGCCCCCGTTTGCTTCAGGTGACGGTGATGCAGGTGCAGGGAGCGAGCGTCGCCACCCGGTTGGAGACGGAGCCCAGCACCAGCCCATCCCCCAGGCCGGTCTTGCCGAGCACGATGCAGTCGATGGCGTGCTCCTTGGTGTAGTCCAGCAGCACCCGCGACGGCTTGCCACGTTTTACGGTGCCTTTGACGCCGGTCGCCCCCAGCTCGCGGGCGCGGGCGACGCCCATGTCGACGATCTCCCGCGCGATCTGCTTCAGCGCCTCGTCGGGGGCGGACAGGCCGGCCCGCGGCCGCACCAGCGAGTGGGAGCTTTCAAAATGGCCGTAGTGGCGGTAGACGGACACGATATGCAGGCAGGCGTCGAACTTGTCTTCCAGTTGCACGGCCAGTTCCAGCGCCTTCATGGCGCGGTCGGAGCCATCCAGCCCCACCAGGATGTTGTTGAAATACACGGGTTTCCTCCCTGGTCTTGAGAGTCCTCCTCAGCGGAAGGCGAGATCGCGCAGGAACAATGCGATCTGCGGGAAGGCGATCAGCAGCACCGACGACAGCAGCAGCATGACGATGAACGGCGGCGTGCCGCGGATCACCTCCACATAGGGCCGGCGGAAGATGGCGATGCCGGTGAAGATGTCGCAGCCGAACGGCGGCGTCGCCGAGCCGATCGCCACCTGCAAGGTGACGATGGTCCCGACCAGCACCGGGTCGAGCCCCGCCCCCTGCACCAGTGGCGCGAAGATCGGCACCAGCACCAGGATCACCACGATGGGGTCGACGAACATGCAGCCGATGAAGAAGGCGATGGAGATGGCCACCAGCACCATGGTCGGGCCGGCATTCTCCAGCCCCAGACTGCCGATGATCGCCTGCGGCACCATGGCGAAGCTGATGATCCAGGAAAACGCCGCTCCGGCGCCGACCAGGATGAACACCACGGCGGTGATGAGGCCGGTGGACAGGGCGATCTCCGGCAGTTCGCGCAGTTTGACGGCGCGGAAGATCAGCACCTCCAGGATCAGCGCGTAGGCCACCGCCACCGACGCCGCCTCGGTCGGGCTGAAGATGCCGCCGTAGATGCCGCCGATGATGATGACCGGGAAGCCCAGCGGCCACAGGGCGCCGCGGATGGCCGTCAGGCGCTCCCCCCAGGTGGCGCGGGGCTGGGTGGGGATGCCTTCGCGGATGGCGAAGACCACCGAATAGGCGGAGAACATGACCAGGATCATCAGCCCCGGTCCGATGCCGGCGATGAACAGCTCGGCGATGGAGGTGCCGGAGATGACGCCGTAGATGATCATGCCGATGGAGGGCGGGATCAGGAAGGCGATGTCGCTGGCGTTGATGGCCAACGCCATGACGAAGCTGTCCTTGTAGCCGGCTTCCACCATCTTTGGCCGCAGCGGCCCGCCGACCGCCACCACCGTCGCCTGGGTGGAGCCGGAGACGGCGCCGAACAGGGTGCAGGTGACGGCCGCCGTCACCGCCAGCCCGCCCTTCAGGTGACCGACGAAGCGCAGCACCAGGTCCAACAGCCGGTCGGCGGTGTGGCCCTTGGTGACGATGTCGGCGGCCAGGATGAACATGGGCACGGCGATCAGCGCCGTCGGGCTGACGCCGCCGATCATCTGCTGCACGATGTTGGTGGTCGGCATGCCCGGAAAGAAGGCGATGAAGGCGATGATGGTCGCCGCCAGCAACGGAATCATCATGGGGAAGCCGAGCAGCAGCAGCCCGATCATCACCCCCAGCATTACCGCGGTCATGGGGTTGGTCTCCTCTGTGCGGCCGGCTAGTCACGGTCGGCGCCGCTCTGCGCTAGGGTGTCGTCGAGTTCCTCGTAGGTGTCGATGGTCTCCCACGACAGCCACACATCGTCGCTGTCGCGCAGATTGCGCAGCACCGTCAGGGCGTATTGGATGCCGGTGAGGAAAAAGCCGAAGGGCACCCACACATAGGTCAGGTACAGCGGCACTTGCAGCGCCGAGGTGACACGGCGGGAGGTGGCCACCGACTGCACGTACTCCAGGCTCACCCACGCCAGCCAGAACATGACCGCGCCGGTGATGGCGGCGATGCCGATCATCAGCCCTTTGCGGGCGCGGTCGCCCAGTTGGTCGTAGAAGGCGGACATGCGGATGTGGCGGCCCCGCCGGGTGGCGTAGCCAAGGCCGACGAAGGTCACCAGCACGATCAGGAACTGGTTCAGCTCTTCCGAGAAGTACAGGCTCTGGCCGAGGATGTAACGGCTGACCACGTTGGAAATGGTGTTCAGGAACATCGCCAGGATGCCGTAGGCGAGGATGAAGCTTTCCACCCTTGCCAGGATGCGATCAAGCAGCGTCACCGCCGCCAAAACCGGATGGCGTCGCCCGCCGCCCTCCGGCGGACCCGAGCGTCCGTCCATGCGCCGTCCTCCTGTGTCTCCCCTTGCCGCGGGGGTCGCAACTCCCACTAGCAACGTCGAACCAGCGTTCCCGTTGCGGCGTTGTGGATGATGATCGGGCGTGCCAGCCCCAGGGCCGGCAACGAAGCATCAGGCTATGGCATAACATCCGCAGGATCAACCTCCGCCTCTGACAGGATGCGGTGGCGCGGTATCAGATATGCCGTGGTGCCCGCAATCTCAGATTCAGTATCTGTCACGCATCAGGTCCGACTCGATGCTGGTTATGGGGCGAGGAAGATTTATGAATCGCACCGACGGGGTTTAATGGACTGCTCCTGTCGCAGTGTGATTCTATCCATGATGATTTTGTCCTTGCGCCGGATTTTCCGGCATTGCTAGCATGATGAGCCCAGAGCGCAAGCTCGCCCCTTCGGTCGTCGCGCAGGAAGCCCGGCGGCCGCGGCTCCCGGCACCGCCTTCGGCGCGGCGCGCTGCCCCAACTGGCGGACGCGGGGAGCCGCCCACTCGGACCCAACCGAAGGAGTGCCTTCCCATGACCATTCGCACCCTCGGCACGGCGATCACCGCCGCCGCCGCCATCTTCGCCGCATCCGCCAGCCTGTCGGCGGCGCAGGCCGAAACCTGGAAATTCGCGCTGGAGGAGATCGAAGGCAGCGTCCAGGATCAGTACGCCAAGCGCTTCAAGGCCTTGGTGGAGGAGCGCACCGGCGGCGACGTCACCGTGCAGATCTACCCCTATGGTGCCCTCGGCACCTCGGCGCAACTGACCGAGCTGGTGGCCAACGGCACGCTGCAATTCGCCAATGCTTCGCCGGGCCACTTGGCGACCATGGTGCCGGAAATCGGCGTCTTCAACCTGCCCTACATCCTCAGCAGCCAGGAGGAAGTGAACAAGCAGGTGCTCACCGAAGGCAGCACCGTTTACGAAATGCTGGCTCCGAAGTTCGAGGACAAGAACCTCAAGCTGATCACCATGTACCCAGAGGGCGAAATGGTGTGGACCACCAACCGCGAGGTCCGCAGCCCCGATGACATGAGCGGCTTCAAGATGCGCACCATGACCTCGCCCATCCTCACCGAATCCTACAAGGCCATGGGGGCCGACCCGACACCGATGCCCTATGGCGAGGTCTACGGCGCCTTGCAACTGGGCCAGATCGACGGCCAGGTGAACCCGGTGTTCGCCATCGAGGAGATGAAGTTCTACGAGGTCTCCGACTACATGATCTGGGCCGGAGAGCAGGAATTCACCACCACGGTGGTCACCAATGCCGCCTTCTACAGCGACTTGTCCGAGGATCATAAGAAGGTGGTGGAGGAGGTGACGGCCGAGTTGGCGGACTTCATCTTCGATTTGAAGAAGCAGTACGCCGAAGAACGGTTGGAGAAAATCAAGCAGGCCAAGCCCGACATGCCGATGATCGAGCTGACGGAAGCCGAACGCGCCCGCTTCCAGGACGCGGCCATGCAGGCACGCGACGTTTATATCGGCATGACCGGTGGCGAGGGCGGCGAGGGCGAACAGGTTCTCGAAGCGCTGACCCGCGAGATCGAGCAGTTGGAAACCGACGGCTGATCACTGGCGCGCATGACAGATCCGGCGGCGGCAGTCCGTCGCCGGATCTGTCGGCATGTCATCCGGCCCGAATCACGATGATTGGCCGCCGCGCAACCGCGCGGGGCCGGTGAGGGGGCGGGTGCGGCGCTCGAACTCGCGGCTGTCGAAGCGGGCATCGCGGCCAAGCGGCAGGCTGGACGCCACCCGGAACAAGGCGGGGTGAATGTCCGGCCCGTCCGGTCCGCCGAGGACGAACAGGGGGCGGGCCCATGTGGCGGTCGCCATCAGGTCGATCAGCGCCAGCAGGCGGAAGCACAGGGCGATTCCCTGCGGACTGTCGAGCCCGACCAGCCGGTTGATGCCGGCCACCCAGACGCGGGCGTCCATGTCCTCGAACAGCAGCGTCACTTCGCCGCCGGGGCCGCGAAAGGTGACGCCGGCGGCATCGTCCCATGCCGCTTCCAGCCCCATCTCCGCCGCCGTGGTGGCGGCGTCCCAGGCCCGCATGAGGTCGCCGGGATGAACCGCCGGCAGGGCGTCCGGCGTCACCGCGCTGTTGATCAGGATACGACTGCCGGTCATTGCGCCGGGTGCAGCCGCTCGGCGGCGTCCACATGGCAGGTGAGGTGCAGTTCGCCGGCGGTATTGGCGGCGGTATTGAGGCAACGATCGACGGCGGCGGCGGGTATGGCGACGTCGAAGCGCACCACGTATTGCCCGTCGCCGCCGTCCGGGATGTGCTCGGCGCTCATGCGCACGATGTTGGCCTCGTACTGTCCGAACACTTCCGCCATGCGGGCCACCAGGCCGGGGCGGTCACCGCCGCGCACGAACACCCGATGGGTGACGCGCCCACTGGTGTCGGCGATCGGATCAAGGCCGAACGGCCGCACCTCGATGCGGGCTCCGGCGGCTTCCGGGAGGGCGGTGAGGGCAGTCTGGATTTCCTCTGCCATCACATCCGGCGGCACCTCGCAGACGGCGCTGAACTCGGCGGCGGTGCCGAGCACGGCGAAGGAGGTATCGCCGAGGTTCACCCCCAAATCGAACAGGCGCCCGGCCACGGCGGCCACCAGGCCGGTGCGGTCGGGGCAGAACAGGGTGACGAGAAGATGTTGGCTCATGCTGCGGCTCGCTGTGTCTGCCTGGGGTCCGGGGCGGGTGGGGCGGTGTCGGCGCCTGACACAAACGCCCGGCGCCCGTCCCCGATCATGCCGCGCCGACGAACCGCGATGCAAGGCAGGTGGCGGAACAGGATTTTGTTAAAGATAGATTGACGGACGGTGAATGCCGCATAAACTAAAAGAGTAGACGAGTATCTACGATTATTTCCCTTGGCATCTTATCCGAAGGGTCTACCCCCATGTCCGTCGCAGCCGGCAAAGTCGGCGCGCCCATCGCGAGCGCCACCACGGCCCGCCTTCCGGCGGCGGGGCGGTCGACGTTCGCGCTGGGTGAGGCGATGCCGGTGGCGGACATCTTCTCGTCCGGCGGAACCGCCCCGGACGAGGATGCCGTCCGCGATGACGAAAGACATGGCGGTGGTGGTGCGTCCTACCCGCAGCCGAAGGCGCGCAAGCCGATCATCGTGTCGCGCTTCACCAGCGTTCTGACAAGCTACGAGATCGACCGTTTTTTATTTCAGTTCCGGCTGATCGCCAACGATCCCATCCCGTTGATGCCCATGGGGTCGGCGACGCGGCGGTATGAGACCAACTATATCGTCCTACGCTACGGTAGTTCGCTGCATGGACGACACTACAATCATCTGCATTAGGGCGGATGATGGGACCACGGGGCGGCCAAGGCCGCCCCGGATCGTTTCAGGGCAGGCCGCCTGCGTCATTTCCGCTGCCACTGGCCGGCCGGGGTCATGACGAAGGTGCCGGCGGGGACCTTGTTGATGAGGGACTGACCGGCGAGTTTCTGCACCTCGGACACCGGCACGCCGCGCTGTTCGGCGATGCGACGGTATTCCTCCATGCGCTGGGCGTTGATGCGGGCGGCCAAAGCCTCCGCCTCGCCGCCGCCCTGCACGGGGCCGAGCAGGCCGTCGAAGCGTTCCCCCACCAGCCCCTGGGCGCGGGCCTGATCGAGATCGAGCGCCGCCGCCGGGCCGATGGCGGCAAAGGTGCAGCCGAGTCCCAGCACGACGGCGGCGGCGGTACGGCGCAGGCGGTGCAGCATGGTAATTCCCTCCGACGATGGGACCGGCATCAGAACAGATCCCCGCGTTCCTGGAACAGGGTCTCGACATCCTTCTCGACGCGGACGCGGATTTCCTGCTCGATCTTCACGTTCAAGTTGATAACGATGGGCTTGTCGGGAGCTTCCACCTTCACCGTCGGCTGGCAGGCCGCCAGAAGCAGCACCGCCGCCACGGCAAGGGCGGAGGTCGGCAGAAGGACCGGGCGGAGGGGCGGGCGGATCATCGGGCTGCTCCGTGCGGCGGGACCGGCGGAACCAGCCGTTCCGCTTCTGCTAATGAACTCATAGATAATGGCAAAGGGATGGCGAGCCTAG
>JAEWWF010000168.1 GCA_023396465.1 Pseudomonadota bacterium | reverse complement strand
CGCGACCTGGCGACCCTGCTGGACGAGACCGGCCTGACCGAGATCGAATACGAGACGGAAAACGTCCGTATCCGCGTCGGCCGCGCCGCGCCGCAGGCGGTCTATGCCTCCGGTCCGGCCATGGCCGCCCCGGCCGCTGCACCGGCCGCCGCCGCTGCCGCCCCCGCCGCCACGGTGGAGGACGTTTCCAAGCACCCCGGCGCCGTCACCAGCCCGATGGTCGGCGTGCTCTATACAGCCGCCGAACCGGGCTCGCCCGAGTTCGTGACCGAAGGCGCCAAGGTGAGCGTGGGACAGACCCTGTTCCTCATCGAGGCCATGAAGACCTTCAACCCGGTGCGCGCGTCGAAAGCCGGCACGGTCACCCGCATTCTGGTCGGCAACGCCCAGGCCGTCGAGTTCGGCGAGCCGCTGTGCGTGATCGAGTGAGTGCCCAGACGGGGATAAGCATGTTCGACAAGGTCCTTATCGCCAACCGCGGCGAGATCGCCCTGCGCATCCACCGCGCCTGCCGCGAAATGGGCATCAAGACGGTGGCGGTGCATTCCACCGCCGACGCCAATGCCATGCACGTGCGCCTGGCGGATGAAAGCGTCTGCATCGGCCCCGCCCCGGCCCGCGACAGCTACCTCAACCGCGCCGCCATCCTGTCGGCGGCGACCATCACCGGGGCGGACGCCATCCATCCCGGTTACGGCTTCCTGTCGGAGAACGCCGACTTCGCCGAGATGGTGCAGGACCACGGCTTCGCCTGGATCGGTCCGTCGCCGGAACACATCCGCCTGATGGGCGACAAGGTCACCGCCAAGAAGGCCGCCATAGAAAGCGGCCTGCCGGTGGTGCCCGGCAGCCCCGGCGCCGTCGACACCGCCGAGGAAGCGCAGGAGATCGCCGAGCAGATCGGCTATCCGGTGCTCATCAAGGCATCGGCCGGCGGCGGCGGTCGCGGCATGAAGGTCGCCCGCGACGCCTCGGAACTGCTGGAAGCCTGGTCCACCGCCCGCACCGAGGCGCAGGCGGCCTTCGGCAACCCCGAAGTCTACATGGAAAAGTACCTGGGCCAGCCGCGCCACATCGAGATCCAGGTGCTCGGCGACCATTACGGCAACGTGGTGCATCTGGGCGAACGCGACTGTTCGCTCCAGCGCAAGCACCAGAAGGTGCTGGAAGAAGCGCCGTCGCCGGCCCTCAACGCCGACCAGCGGGCCGCCATCGGCAAGGTCGCCGTCGATGCCATGAAGGCGCTTGGCTACCGCAACGCCGGCACCATCGAGTTCCTGTACGAGAACGGCGAGTTCTTCTTCATCGAGATGAACACCCGCCTCCAGGTGGAGCATCCAGTCACCGAGAGCATCACCGGCATCGACCTGGTGCGCGAGCAGATCCGCATCGCCGCCGGCGCGCCGCTGGGCTACACCCAGGACGACGTGGTCATCTCCGGCCACGCCATCGAATGCCGCATCAACGCCGAAGACCCGGAAACCTTCACCCCCAACCCCGGCAAGGTGGTGGGCTACCACGCCCCCGGCGGCCTGGGCGTGCGGGTGGATTCCGGCCTCTATGCCGGCCTGTCGATCCCGCCGCACTACGACAGCATGATCGCCAAGCTGGTGGTCTACGGCTCCAGCCGTACCGAATGCCTGATGCGGCTGAAGCGGGCGCTGGGGGAATACGTGGTGGACGGGGTGAAAACCACCATCCCGCTGCACCAGCGGCTGATGGACGTGCCCGACTTCCAGAACGGCGCCTATGACATCCGCTGGCTGGAAAAGTTCGTCGCCGGCGAACTCTGATCCCAGGTGACATCAGGCGGGGCCGCCGGGCCCCGCCACCCGGCTGAAAGGGGACTGCGGCGGTTGACAGAGCTTCCGGTCACCCCTGACCTTCTGTTGCGCGCCTATGCCAGCGGCGTCTTCCCCATGGCACGGTCGCGCGGCGGCCGCACGCTCTATTGGGTCGACCCCGACGATCGCGGCATCATCCCGCTCGACCGCTTCCACGCCCCGAAGTCGCTGCTGAAGACGGTGAAGCGCGGGGAGTTCGAGGTGCGGGTGGATACCGCCTTCCGCGCCGTCATGGAAGGCTGCGCCGCCCCCTCCCCCGGCCGCAGCGATACCTGGATCAACGACACCATCCTGGCGCTGTTCTGCCAGCTTCACGACATGGGTCATGCCCACAGCGTCGAATGCTGGCGCGACGGCGTCCTGGTCGGCGGGCTTTACGGCTTGCAGCTGGGAGCGGCGTTCTTCGGCGAAAGCATGTTTTCGCGCCAAACCGACGCCAGCAAGGTGGCGCTCTGCCATCTGGTGGCGCGACTGATCGGCGGCGGATTCGTGCTGCTCGACACCCAGTTCATCACCGACCACTTGCAGCGGTTCGGGGCCATCGAGATCCCGCGCCTCCAGTATCATCGGCTGCTGTCGGAAGCCCTGCGGCGGCAAGCCCGGTTCGAGGGGGACTATTCGGCCGAGCGGGTATCGTCCCTGCTCAAGCAGTCGAGCACCCAGACATCATAGATGGGGTGCTCCATGGCCGAGAGGGCGGGGCTGGAGGCGAACATCCAACCGCGGAACACCTCGGTCGCCGGACGGCCGCCTGGCTCCAGTTCGACAATGTCGAGGAAGGCCGCCGATTCGGGTGGTTCCTCCGGCGGGCGGTAGCGGCAGGCGCGGACCAGGATGTCCAGGTTGCCGATGCGCGTCTTCTGCCCCACCGGCGCGGTGACGGTGGAGACGCGGGCCGTCACCTTGTCCAGCCATTGCAGCACCGCCTTGTCACCGTCCAGATCGGTGGCGGCGGCCGGCATCGCCCCCGCCGTGCAGACGGCCGCGACCGCTCCCAGGGCGAAGAGACAACAGCGGAGGGAGGACAACAGCGGCAAGACCTTCATGAACCCTGTCCGGTAGGAGATGGCACGGCGATCACCGTGGCGGCTGCGCCGCCCCCTGGGCCGAGGGCGACTGGGTGGCGAGGAAGATGATCTCCCCCACCAGGTCTTCCATGGACTGGAAGTCCTGGGTATTGGTGATGGTGCCCTCGGAATCGAGCATTTCCGTGGCGCTGCCGGGTTGCAGGCGGACATATTTCCCGCCCAGCAGACCATCGGAGACGATGGCGGCGGTGGTGTCGGCGGGCAGGCGCACATCCGGAACGATGGTCATGACCACCATGGCATTGAAGGTGTCACGGTCAAGCCGCTGCTCCACCACCGAGCCGACCTTGATGCCGGACACGCGCACGTCCGATCCCACCTGCAAATCGCCGGTCTTGGTGAACACCGCCTTCAAGGGGTAGCCCTGCACCGGACGGATGTCGGCCATGGAATAGGCGAAGGCCAGGAACAGGCCGGCCATCACCAGCACCACCGCGCCCAGGATGGTCTCGATCGGATTGCGTCCCATGCGGTGCCTCGTCTCCCTGGAAGGCTCAGTCGGTCAGCGACGGAAACGGGCTGGCGCCCGGCGGTGCCGCCGCTCCGGCGGGATCTGTCTGCCCCGCCTCCGGGGCGGACGGCGCCATGATGTCGCCAGCCGGCCCGGAGGCGCCGGACTCGGCGGCGGCACGGGCGGCCTTGGCGCGGGCGACCACGGCGGCGAGCAGTTCCTCAAGAATGACGGCATCCTGCGTATAGCCGATGCGGTCGCCATCCCCCAGCATGTCGTCGCTGCCGCCGGGCTGCAACTCGATGTATTTGTTGCCGAACAGGCCGTCGGTCTCGATCACGGCGGAACTGTCGTCGGGCAGATCGAGATCACGGCGCACGCCCAGCACCACTTCCGCCTTGTAGCGGTCGGTGAGGCGCATGTCGGCCACCACCCCCACCGGCACGCCGGCCATGCGCACGGGCGCGCCTTCGCGCAGACCATCGCTGCGATTGAACTGGGCGATCAGGGTCATGCCGGAGCCGTTCTCCGCCCGCCGCTCATGGCGCTGCACGAAGTTGTAGGCGAGCAGCACCCCCACGACGGCGACCGTCGCGAGCCCGAACAGGGTTTCTTTGGACCGGCTGAGCATGATGATCAGGCGCCGCATGCGGGCGCGGCCGGCTCCCTCAGGAGCCGGGCGTCCAGGCCTCGTAATCGCCGGTGCCCTTGGCGCGCTGACCGCCGCGGCGGTCGTCGCCCTTGGGCACGTAGGCGTTCACCGTGCCCGACAGGTTGGGCAGGTGTTCCTTCATCCACGGCTTCTTCTGGTCGATCTTGATCGGCTCGTCGACCGTGTAGTGCAGCCAGGCGTGCCACTCGGGCGGCACCTTGGAGGCCTCGATCTTGCCGTTGTAGAGAACCCAGCGCCGACGGCGGCCGGACTTCGGCTGACGGCGCTCCTGGAAGTAGCGGTTGCCGTACTGGTCCTTGCCGACGAATTCACCCTTGAGCCAGGTGAGGAACAGGGTCCCGGTAATCATGTCTCGGTCGCTCCGGAGCAAACGATGCGGACGTCGCCGGGCCGATGCCGGGTGCGGCGACGGCCCCTTGTCTATCTGGTGCGGCCACGCCCGCACGGCGAGGCCGGGGCGAAAACCGAGGCCGCACTATGGCGCAAGTGGCGGCCTGCGTCCAGCATGCAAGCCCGCCTGTGACCGGCGTCACAACCAGACACTACATCTTGTGGTCCAATCCGCTCAACGCCGATGTCCACAGCTGTGGATAACAACCGCCCTTCTCCGCATCCGCCCGAGACTCGGCGCGGGGCCTCGGTTTCGTCGCCGTTGCGCAAACCCGTCCCCCGATCTGTCCACATGGCATACGACATCTAGTAGGACGACGGTGGATTAACCCACAAAATGTGTTGCACAGACCTATGACCTTCGCCTAGTCTCTCAACCCTGTCGCGGGGGCCCCTCTGGCTCCCTCGCGTCGCGCCCCGGCCCCCGGAACCCCAGTTTCGGCCGCCGCAACGGGGTGCGGACGCGCTGCCAGAACAGCTACATATAGGGGAGCATCGACATGCAGATCCGTCGCCTGTTCACACAGGAAGGGCAGTCGCCCTATGCGGACATCGCGTTCCGGCGCACCACCAGCGAAATCCGCAATCCCGACGGATCGGTGGTGTTCAAGGCCGAGGGCATCGAGGTTCCCGCCGACTGGTCGCAGGTCGCCAGCGACGTGCTGGCCCAGAAGTATTTCCGCAAGGCCGGCATCCCCACCGCCCTGAAGCCGGTGGTGGAGGACGACGTGCCGGAATGGCTGTGGCGCCATGAGGCCGACGCCGAGGCCCTTGCTCCGCTGCCCGAGGACGAGCGCCTTGGCGGCGAGACCACCGCCCGCCAGGTGTTCGACCGCTTGGCCGGCACCTGGACCTACTGGGGCTGGAAGGGCGGCTATTTCGATTCGGAGGGCGACGCCCGCGCCTTCTTCGACGAAATGCGTTTCATGCTGTGCGCCCAGATGGGCGCCCCCAACAGCCCGCAGTGGTTCAACACCGGCCTGCACTGGGCCTATGGCATCGACGGCCCGGCGCAGGGACATTCCTACGTCGACTTCAAGACCGGGAAACTGGTGAAGTCCAACTCGGCCTATGAACACCCGCAGCCGCATGCCTGCTTCATCCAGTCCATCGAGGATGATCTGGTGAACGACGGCGGCATCATGGACCTGTGGGTGCGCGAGGCGCGCCTGTTCAAGTACGGCTCCGGCACCGGCACCAACTTCTCCCGCCTGCGCGGCGAGGGCGAGCGGCTGGCCGGCGGCGGCAAGTCGTCGGGCCTGATGAGCTTCCTGAAGATCGGCGACCGCGCCGCCGGGGCCATCAAGTCGGGCGGCACCACCCGCCGCGCCGCCAAGATGGTCATCGTCGACGTCGATCACCCCGACATCGAGGCCTTCATCGACTGGAAGGCGCGCGAGGAGCGCAAGGTGGCGGCGCTGGTCACCGGCTCCAAGACCTGCGGCCTGCACCTGAACGCGGTGCTGAAGGCGACCACCGAATGGGACGGCGCCGCCGACGGCGACGACCGCTTCGACCCCAAGCTCAACAAGGCGCTGAAGAAGGCCATCATCGCCGCCCGCAAGGCGCTGGTGCCGGAAAACTACATCCAGCGGGTGATGCAGTTCGCCCGCCAGGGCTACACCGCCATCGAGTTCGAGACCTACGACACCGACTGGGATTCGGAAGCCTATCTGACCGTTTCCGGCCAGAACTCCAACAACTCGGTGCGCATCACCAACGACTTCCTTGAGGCCGTCACCCGCGACGAGGACTGGCAGCTCACCGCCCGCACCACCGGCAAGGTGACCAAGACCCTGAAAGCCAAGGATCTGTGGGAGGCCATCGCCGAGGCGGCATGGTCCTGCGCCGACCCCGGCCTCCAGTTCGACACCACCATCAACGAGTGGCACACTTGCCCCGAGTCCGGCCGCATCAACGGCTCCAACCCGTGCTCCGAGTACATGTTCCTCGACGACACGGCGTGCAACCTGGCTAGCCTCAACCTGCTGACCTTCCGCAACGATGACGGCAGCTTCGACGTCGCCGCCTTCGAGCACGCCTGCCGCCTGTGGACCGTGGTGCTGGAAGTCTCGGTGCTGATGGCGCAGTTCCCGTCCGACCGCATCGCCGAACTGTCCTACCGCTTCCGCACCCTCGGCCTCGGCTACGCCAACATCGGCGGCCTGCTGATGGCCAACGGCATCCCCTACGACAGCGACGCCGGCCGCGCCATCTGCGGCGCCATCTCCGCCCTGATGACCGGCGTGTCCTATGCCACCTCCGCCGAGATGGCGGAAGAACTGGGCGCCTTCCCCGGCTACGCCGACAACCGCGAGGGCATGCTGCGGGTCATCCGCAATCACCGCCGCGCCGCCCATGGCGAGCACCACGGCTATGAGGGCCTGTCGGTCAAGCCGGTGGCGCTGCATGGCGCCCACTGCCCGCAGGCCGATCTGGTCACCGCCGCCGCCGCCGCCTGGGACCGCGCCCTGGAGCTGGGCAGCGCCCACGGCTTCCGCAACGCCCAGGTCTCGGTGATCGCGCCGACCGGCACCATCGGCCTGGTGATGGACTGCGACACCACCGGCATCGAGCCCGACTTCGCCCTGGTGAAGTTCAAGAAGCTGGCTGGCGGCGGCTACTTCAAGATCATCAACCGGCTGGTGCCGACCGCCCTGCGCACCCTCGGCTACGACGAGGCGGCGGTTCAGGGCATCATCGACTACGCGGTCGGCCACGGCACCCTGGCCGGCGCCCCGCACATCAACCACGACTCGCTGCGCGCCAAGGGCTTCGGGCCGGAGCAACTGGGCAAGCTGGAACAGAACCTCGCCAGCGCCTTCGACATCAAGTTCGTGTTCAACAAGTGGACCCTCGGCGAGGACTTCTGCCGCGAGGTGCTGGGCTTCACCGACGCGCAGTTGGGTGATTTCTCCTTCGACATGCTGAAGGCGCTCGGCTTCAGCCGCGATCAGGTGGAGGCCGCCAATACCTTCGTCTGCGGCGCCATGACGGTGGAAGGCGCGCCGGGCCTGAAGGCCGAGCACCTGCCGGTGTTCGACTGCGCCAACCCCTGCGGCCGCATCGGCAAGCGCTACCTGTCGGCGGAAAGCCACATCCGCATGATGGCGGCGGCGCAGCCCTTCATCACCGGCGCCATCTCCAAGACCATCAACATGCCAAACTCCGCCACGGTGGAGGACTGCAAGAAGGCCTACATGCTGTCGTGGCAGCTGGGTCTGAAGGCCAATGCGCTCTACCGTGACGGCTCCAAGCTGTCGCAGCCGCTGTCGTCGGCCCTGCTCGACGACCTGCCGGAGGAGGAGGACGACGAGGCCGCCGTGGCCGCGCCGCTCACCTTCGCCGAGAAGGTGGCGGCGGCGCCGAGCCCGGTGCAGCGGGCCGAGATGGTGGCCGAGAAGATCATCGAGCGCTACACCGCCCAGCGTCGCCGCATGCCGGACCGCCGCAAGGGCTACACCCAGAAAGCGGTGGTGGGCGGCCACAAGGTCTACCTGCGCACCGGCGAATACGAGGACGGCAAGCTCGGCGAGATCTTCATCGACATGCACAAGGAAGGTGCTGCCTTCCGGTCGCTGATGAACAACTTCGCCATCGCCGTCTCCATCGGCCTGCAATACGGCGTTCCGCTGGAGGAATACGTCGAGGCCTTCACCTTCACCCGCTTCGAGCCCTCGGGCATGGTGGAAGGCAATGCCGCCATCAAGATGGCGACCTCCATCATCGACTACCTGTTCCGCGAACTGGCCATCAGCTACCTCGGCCGCAACGAGCTGGCCCACGTCGACCCCGCCAACATCGGCCACGACGTCATGGGCGGCGGCCACAACGAGGGCGACATCGACGAATGGGGCGACGTCGCCTACCAGCGCGGCATTTCCAAGGGCTACGTGCGCTCCAACCTCTATGTGCTGAGCAAGAGCACCGAGCGCGGCGACAACCTGACGGTCACCGCCCGCGCCACTGGCACCGACGGCCACGGTCACACGGTGACGGCGGGAGCGACGGCCACCATCTCCTCGACCGGTGCCTCGGCCTCGGCGGTGGCCGGCAGCATCGCCGCCGGCCGCGACCGTCAGATCGCCCAGGCCCGCATGAAGGGCTACGAGGGCGACAACTGCCCGGAATGCGGCAACTTCACCCTGGTCCGCAACGGCACCTGCCTGAAGTGCGACAGCTGCGGCGCGACGACGGGCTGTTCGTGAGGGCGTCGTCCGGCGATCACGGCAGCGCATGATGAAATGGGGGAGTGTGTCGCGCACTCCCCCATTTCCCTTTTCCGACCCGCTCCGCGCGGGTTAATTCGGCTGCGACGGCAGCAGCACCCGGTTGCCGTCGAGGGCGTCGCTCGGCAGCGGATCGCTTGAGGTGCCGTAATCGTAGATGTCGTCCTGGTAGCGACGCGGGATTTCGCCCTCGGGCATCTGCCGCAACTGGGTCACGTCGGGCATCGACTCGAGGCTGTAGCGGTTGCGGCCGGCATCGGGGGGCGGCGGCGCGGCGTCCATCACCACCGTCACCGGCATCGGCTGTCCGGCGAGCGGCAGCGGCTCCGGGGTGTGGAACAGCGTCATCCCGTCGCCGACCAGCCGCGCCGTGATGGCGTAGGCGCCCCCGGTCGGCTGGTCGGCATCCTCCCGCCACCGCAGTTGCCACGGCACCGGGTTGGCCAGCGGGCCATCGACCACCTGGCTCGCCAGCAGGAACGGCCGCCCCGGCTCCGAACGGGACAGGTCGATCAACCGCACCTCGCCGCGGGCGGTGGCCGGCAAGGGGGTGGCATCGGGCAGCACCAGCACCCCGTGCAGGCTGGTGCTGCCATCGGCTTCGCCACCGCTGCCGCCGCCAGCCCACTCCGGCAGCGAGGAACAGCCGGCCGCCAGCAGCGGCAGACCGAGAACGGCGGCAAGAGCGGCGGCAAGAGCGGCGGCACGGCCGGTACGGCGGACGGCGGAACGAGTCGGCATGACGGATGTCCTTGCTATGAGGCGGAAAGAAGAGCGAGCCTCCGTACAAACGACGCGGCAGGCTGCGCGTTCCCGCTCCACCATACCGGGAGCGGCCGACAATCCCTAATCCCGCTGCTGGCGGGCGATGCCGAGGAAGCCGCGCGGCTTCAGCACCAGGAACACGATCAGCAGGGTGAACACCGCCACGTCGCGCCACTCGCCGGGCAGATAGGCCGTCCACAAGGCTTCCGTCATGCCCACCACCAGCCCGCCCAGCATGGCGCCGGGAACCGAGCCGATGCCGCCGACCACCGCCGCCGTCAGCGCCTTGAGGCCGATGGACCAGCCCATGAAGAAATTGGCGCCGCCGTAGACCACCGTCACCAGCATGCCGGCCACGCCGGCGCAGGCCCCGGCCAGGGCGAAAGTGACACCGATGGTGCGTCCGGCATCAATGCCCACCAGCCGCGCCATGGCGGGATCGTCGGCGCAGGCCCGCTGCGCCCGGCCAAGGCGCGTGGCGGTCAGCAACCGCCACAGGCCAAGGTAGACCACCAGCGTCAGCGCCACGACCAGCGGCTGCGCCTGACTGACGTGCAGCGCCAGGTCCACCCCCTCCATCACCGCGTAAGGATCGCCGAACAGCGGCGGCGGCCACAGGTCGCGAGCCCCGGTCAGCACCCGGAAGCCCTCGGAGAACACCAGCGCCGCGCCGATGGAGGCGATCAGCGGCGCCTGGGTGCCGACATCGTGCAGGCGGCGGAAGGCGGTGCGTTCCAGGCACCATGCGGCCAGCGCCCCCCAGCCGAGCGCCGTCGGCAGCACCAGCACGATCAGTCCGGCGATGCCCCACGCCCCGCCCATCACCAGCCCGGCGATCACCGCGCCGGCGGCGAAGGCGCCGACGGTGTATAGACCGCCGAGGGCCAGATTGATCCGGCCGGTGATGGCGTAGACAAGCGTGAAGCCCATCGCCAGCAAGCCGTAGAGGCAGGCGGTGATGATGCCGTTGTTGACCTGGGCCAACAGGTAAAGCACGCGGTCGGGCAGCGCGATATCGGGCGCCAGCGCCTGCAACAGCCCCTCGCCGCCGCCATCGCCACCGCCGGCGAAGGCGCTGCCGTCGCGCGGCAGGCCAAGAGCGAGCGACAGCCACAGCAGGCGGGTGCGGTCGACGGGGCCGCCAAAAGCTTCCCCCTCCACCGCCGTCAGCACCAGGGCGAGATCCTGGCGGGTGCCGGCGCGGAAGGTGCAGGCGAGCGTCAGGTCTTCCCCCTGGGCATCGCGGTAGGCGAGCCGCACTGTCGCATCGAACAGCCCCGGCGGCTCGACCGCCGTCACCCGCGCCCCCGGCTCCAGCAGGGCCAGGACGGCGCCGCAAGCCTCGATGCGCGGCGCATCGCTCACGGCGGCGCAACCGGTGAGGGCAAGCGCCGTCAGGACGACCACCAGAACATGACGGCAGGCCGCCAGCATGCTTGCTCCGCCAACGGGTTAGGGTCCGTGAGTATCGACCCGCCCGGCCGCCGGAGCAAGCACCGCCGCGGCCTGTCGGCAGCGCTCAGCCGTAACGGTACGGCGGGCCCGCCTTCTTCATGTCCTCGGCATACTTCTTCAGGATGTCGACCACCCGCTTGCTGCGTTCGCTCTCGGCGGCGATCTCGTCCCAGAACTTGTAGGCCTCGTCCTCCACCTGCTGCCATTCCTCGGCGGGAATGGTGGTCAGCTTCATCTTGGTGCCTTCGACGCGCAGCTTGGCCTCGCCGCCCCAATACCAGTGCTGGCGGTAGTAATGGCTGCTGTCGATGCACAGCATGTAGAGCGTCTTCAGATGCTCCGGCAGTTCCTCCCACTTCGCCGTGTTGACGAAATAGCTGCCGCACCAGGCGCCGGAGATATTGTTGGTGAGGAAGTGGTTGCACACGTCGGCCCAGCCCACCGTGTAATCCTCGGTGATGCCCGACCAGGCGATGCCGTCCAGTTCGCCGGTCTGCACCGCCACCTGCACGTCTTCCCACGGCAGCGTCACCGGCACCACGCCGAAGCGCGACAGGAACCGGCCGGCGGTGGGGAAGGTGAAGACGCGCTTGCCCTTCAGGTCGGCCAGGCTGGTGATGGGGTCCTTGGTGGCGAAGTGGCAGGGGTCCCAGGCGCCGGCCGACAGCCACGTCACGCCCTTCACCTCGCTGTAAGCCTCCTGCCAGATTTCCTTCAGGCCGTAGGTGTGGAACAGGGTCGGCACATCCAGGCTGTAGCGGGTGGCGAAGGGGAAATAGCCACCGAACACCGCCACGTCCACCGGCGCGGCGATGGAGTCGTCGTCGCTCTGCACGGCGTCGATGACCCCCTGCTGCATGGCGCGGAACAGTTCGCCGGTCGGCACCAGCTGGTCGGCGTAATACAGCTCGATCACCATCTCGCCGTTGGCCACCTTGTTGAAGGCGTCGATGGACGGCTTGATGACGTGTTCTGCCAGGGCCGGGCCGGCGTAGGTCTGCAAGCGCCACTTGATGGGCGCCTTCTGGGCACGGACGGCCGGGGCCGCCAGGGTGGCGGTGCCGGCGGCCGCCACGGCGGCGGCTCCGGCGGTCTTCAACAGGTCACGTCTGGTGGTCATGGTGAGGAAGCCTCCACTGGTGATCGAGGTCTGCGGGTCGGGAAAGCGGTCACTTGCCGTAGACGAGTCCCGGCAGCCACAGCGCCATCTCGGGGAAAGCGGTGACGAGGCCGAGGGTCAGGATCATCACGCCGACGAAGGGCACGATGGACTTGTAGATGTCGATGAGGGTGATTTCCGGCGGCGCCATGGCGCGCATCAGGAACAGGTTGTAGCCGAAGGGCGGCGTGATGTAGGCGATCTGGCAGGTGATGGTGTAGAGCACGCCGTACCACACCAGATCGAACCCAAGCGCCCCCACCAGCGGCACGAACAGCGGCGCGACGATCACCAGCATGGCGGTATCGTCCAGGAAGGTGCCCATGACGAGGTAGGTGATCTGCATCAGGATCAGCACCTCCCACGGGCCAAGGCCAAGCTCGCCGAGGAAGAAGCCCTCGATCGCCTTCACCGCCCCCAGGCCGTCGAACACCGCGCCGAAGCACAGGGCGGCAAGGATGATCCACATGAACATGCAGGTGATGGTCAGGGTCTTGCGCACGGTGTCGTGCAGCACGGTGCGGGTCAGCCGCCCCTTCACCAGCGCCGCCGCCGTGGCGGCCAGGGCGCCGACCGCCGAGCTTTCCACCAGGCTGGTGATGCCCATGACGAACAGGCCGGTCATCACCAGGAAGATGGCCAACGGCAGGATACCGGCGCTCAACAGGCGCAGCTTGTCGCTCAGCGGCACCGCCGCCCGCTCCGCCGCCGACAGGGCGGGGCCGAGGTGCGGTTGCAGGCGGCAGCGGACGACGACATAGAGGATGAACAGCGCCGCCATCAGCAGGCCCGGCATCACCCCGGCCAACCACAACTCGCCCACCGGCTGGCGGGCGATCATACCGTAGAGGACCAGCACCACGCTGGGCGGCACCAGGATACCAAGGGAACTGCCGGCCTGGATGACGCCGGTGATCATGATCTTGTCGTAGCCACGCCGCAGCAGCTCCGGCAGGGCGATGGTGGCGCCGATGGCCATGCCGGCCACCGACAGGCCGTTGATGGCCGAGATCACCACCAGCAGCAGAATGGTGCCGATGGCCAGGCCGCCGCTGAGTGGCCCCATCCACACATGCACCATGCGATAGAGGTCTTCGGCGATGCCCGACTCCGACAGCATGTAGCCCATGTAGACGAACAGCGGCAGGGTCAGCAGCGGGTACCACTTCATCAGCTTCATGGCGGCGCTGAAGCCCATTTCCGCGCCGCCGTCGCCCCACAGCAGCAGGCTGGCCGCCACCGCGACGAAGCCGATGACGGCGAAGACCCGCTGCCCGGTCATCAGCAGCATCATCATCGACGCGAACATCATCAGGGCGATGAATTCATAGCTCATGACGGCACATCCCCGCCGCGCTCGCCGGCGTCGTCGATCTCCACCCCCCGCAGGCTGGCGATGTCGGTGATGAGGATGGCAACGGCCTGCAACAAGGTCAGCAGGATGCCGATGCACATGATGATCTTGATGGGCGCCATGTACGGCCGCCAGGCGGAATAGCTGCGCTCGCCGTACTCCAGGGCGTAGGAGGTGCTGGAGATGCCGCCCCACAGCAGCAGCAGCAGATAGGCGATCAGGCACAGCACGGTGACGGTGTCGACCAGCGTGCGCTTGCGCCGCGTCCAGGTGCCATAGAGCAGGTCCATGCGGACATGGGCATTGGCGCGCAGGGAATAGGCGCCGCCGAGCAGGAAGTAGGCGACCATCACGAACTGGGCCAGTTCCATCGACCAGATGGGTGGGATGGAAACGGCCTTTGATACGGACGAATAAAGAAGAATGCCCATCATCAGGAAGAGCGAATACATCACCACCAGCCCGATCCACCGGCTGAGGCGATTGATCCCCCGAACATAGGCGATCAGGAACTGCGGCATCGGTCGGCCCCGCTTGCCGCCAACGGCGGCATCTGGCGCATCGGCGCAAACCCGCACCCCGCAGACGAAAGTCGCCCACAAGTCACGGCACCGCCGAACGCGGTCTATCCCATCTAAAAGACAATAAAATAACGACGGACATTGCCACGACATTTCCGTCGAGACACCAGCTTAGCTGAATGACTTCAGCAATTCCTGGGCCATTTTCCCGTTACCGCCGAAGGTGAGGGCAGCCGTACCTTTTGATGCGTGTGGGCGCGGACACACCGCAGTCCACCTTGTCTAAATTTTAGACACATCCTGCCCGAATGGTCAACTTTTGTGCAAATAAAACCTCCTTGCCCAAACGGCTGCGGGCCGCCTTCCGGAGAGGAAGAC
>JAEWWF010000147.1 GCA_023396465.1 Pseudomonadota bacterium | reverse complement strand
CTCCAGCACCAGCGCCGCCGGAGGGTGCTCAAGCGCCAGCTGGGCCGCGACGCCCGATCCCAGGCTCTCGCCGTGGATCACCAGCCGGTCGTCGCCGATGCCCGCATCGCGGAGGAAGCGGCGGGCGGCGCGGCCGTCGGCGTACAGGCCCTGCTCGGTCGGCCGCCCCGGATTGCCGCCATAGCCGCGATAGTCGAACAGCAGCGCCCCCATGCCCGCCGTCTGCCACGCCGCCAGTTTGAAGGCGCAATCGCTCATGCAGCCGGCGTTGCCGTGGCAGTAGAGCGCCACCGGCCGTCCGGGGCGCGGCGGCAACCACCAGGCATTGAGCGCCAGCCCGTCGTCGGTGTGGAGCGTCACCTCCCGCAGGTCGGCGATACCGCAGGAGGCAGCCAGCGGCCGCGCCACGGTGGGGGCGTAGAGCAGCGCCCGCTGGCGCAGGTACATATAGGCGACGGCGGCGGCGTACATGGCAAGCAGGGCCACCGCCGCCCACAGGAGGGTATTGAGCAGAAGGGTCACGCCGTGTCCGCCGTCGGTGAAAAGAGAAACGGCGGGCCTCAGCCCGCCGCCGTCTCGCCGCGCCGTTCGGTGCCCGTCAGCTTGGACGCCAGCGACGCCTGCATGAAGGGATCGAGGTCGCCGTCCAGCACCCCCTGGGTGTCGGAGGTTTCCACGCCGGTGCGCAAGTCCTTGACCATCTGGTAGGGCTGCAACACGTAAGAACGGATCTGGTGGCCCCAGCCGATGTCGGATTTGGCATCCTCGGTCGCCTGGGCGGCCTCTTCCCGGCGGCGCAGTTCCGCTTCGTACAGGCGGGCGCGCAGCATCTTCATCGCGTGGTCGCGGTTCTGGTGCTGCGACCGTTCCGACTGGCAGGCCACCACGATGCCGCTGGGCATGTGGGTGATGCGCACCGCCGACTCGGTCCGGTTGACGTGCTGACCACCGGCGCCGGAAGCGCGGTAGGTATCCACCCGCAGGTCCTTGTCGAGAATCTCGATCTCGATGGTGTCATCCACCACCGGATAGACCCACACCGACGAGAAACTGGTGTGCCGCCGCGCCGCGCTGTCGTAGGGCGAGATGCGCACCAGCCGGTGAACGCCGCTTTCCGTCTTCAGCCAGCCGAAGGCGTTGTGGCCGGAGACCTTGACGGTGGCCGACTTGATGCCCGCCTCTTCGCCGTCGCTCTCTTCCACGTACTCCACCTTGTAGCCGTGCTGTTCGGCCCAGCGGGTGTACATGCGCAGCAGGATTTGCGCCCAGTCCTGCGCCTCGGTGCCGCCGGCGCCGGCGTTGACCTGGAGGTAGCAGTCGTTGGAATCGGCCTCGCCCGACAGCAGGCTTTCCAGCTCCGCCTTGGCGACCTGATCCTTCAGCGCCCGCAGGCCCTGCTCGCCCTCGGTGATGGTGTCCTCGTCACCCTCCATCTCGCCCAGTTCGATGAGCGTCAGGGCGTCGTCCAGGTCTTTCTGGATGGCGTGGTAGCGGTCGAGGTTGGCGGCCAACTGGGTGCGCTCGCGCATCAGCTTCTGGGCGCGGGCGGCGTCGTTCCACAGGTTGGGGTCTTCCACGATCGCGTTCAGCTCGTCGAGCCGTCTTACAGCCTGATCGTAGTCAAAGATGCCTCCTCAGCAGTGCCATCGACTGCTTGATCTCGGAGACCATGGTTTCGGTTTCGGCCTTCATGTTCATCCTCCCATGTCGGCGTGAGGGACTTACTTACGGAAAACCACCGCCTGGCTCAACCCTTTAAAGCCGGGCCGCAGGCGCGACGGGCGCCGCCGGGGGATGGCGGCGCCCGTCGTGGATCGGGGACGGGAGGGATCAGTACAGGCCGCCGGCCGACGGCGCTTCCACCGGGCCGCCGCCGCCGCTGCCGCTGCCGCCGAAACCGTCACCGCCGCCGCCCCAGCCATCGCCCTCGCTGGCGCCGAAGCCGTCGCCGGTGAAGCCCTGCGGGCCGACGGCATAGGACGGCTCGCCGACGGTCTGGGTGTCGAAGGGCGACTGTCCCGGCTTGAAGGCTTCCAGGATCAGGTTGCGCGACCCCGGCATGGCCGGCTGGCCGGTCTCGTGATCGACGCGCATCAACTGCACGCCCGGCGGGATGCGGAAGGGCGTTGCCTTGCCATCCAGGGCGGCGCCCATGAAGTCCTTGAAGATGGGGGCCGCGACGCTGGAGCCGGTTTCCTTCGGCCCAAGGGTCTTGGGCTCGTCGAAGCCGACGAACACCCCGACCACCAGATCGGGAGAGAAGCCCATGAACCAGGTGTCATAGGCATCGTTGGAGGTGCCGGTCTTGCCGGCCAGCGGAATGCCCAGCTCCGCCACCCGGCGGCCGGTGCCGCGCAGCACGGCGCCTTCCAGGATGGAGGTCATCTGGTAGGCGGTGACGGGGTCGGTCACCTGCTCGCGCGCATCCTTCACCGCCGGCACCGTCTGATCGCTCCAGAACACGTCGCGGCACTCGGGGCAGTCGCGGCTGTCATGGCGGAAGATGGTCTGCCCGTTGCGGTCCTGGATGCGGTCGATGAGGGTCGGGGTGATCTTCTTGCCGCCGTTGACGATCTGGGCATAGGCGGTGGTCAGACGCATCACCGTGGTCTCGCCGGCGCCGAGCGAATAGGACAACAGCGGTGGCATGGAGTCGTAGATGCCGAAGCGGCGGGCGACGTCGGCTACCTTGTCCATGCCGACGGCATGGGCGAGGCGCACGGTCATCAGGTTGCGCGACTTTTCTATGCCGGTGCGCAGGGTGGAGGGGCCGTAAAACTCGCCGGAGTAGTTCTTGGGGCGCCACTTGGGCAGGCCGGGGCCCTGATCGAATTCCACCGGTGCGTCCAGAATGATGGACGACGGCGTATAGCCGTTCTCCAGCGCCGACAGATAGACGAAGGGTTTGAAGGAGGAGCCGGTCTGGCGCCATGCCTGGGTGGCACGGTTGAACTCCGACGCCTCCAGCGAGAAGCCGCCGACCATGGCGAGGACGCGGCCGGTATGCGGGTCCATGGCCACCAGGGCACCGTTCACCGCCGGCACCTGACGCAGCAGGAAGCGGCCGGGCTCGCCGTCCGGGGTGGTGGCGGCGGGCTGGACGCCGTCCTTGGCCGGGGCTTCCTGCACCAGCACCACGTCGCCCACCTTCACCACGTCGGCCATGGATTTGGGCGCGGCGCCCAGGCGCTGATGTTCCAGCCACTGGCGGGCCCACTTGGTGTCGTCGAAGGCGATATGGCCGGCGCGTCCGCGCAGGCCGATGCGGGCCCGCTGCGGCTGCACCTCCAGCACCACCGCCATCTCCCATTCCGGCAGCGAGCCGGCGGGGCGGGCGATGTCGCCCAGCTTGCGGGCCCAGTCGTCGGCGCCGTCGATATGGGCCACCGGCCCGCGCCAGCCGTGGCGGCGGTCGTAGTCCATCAGGCCGTCGCGCATGACACGGGTGGCGATGCCCTGAAGGCGCGGCTCCAGCGAGGTGCGGACGGCCAGACCGCCCTTGTACAGCATGTTGTCGCCGTACCGCTGTTGCAGCTCGCGCCGCACGTCCTCGGCGAAATAGGCCCCTTCCGCGACGATCTGGGTGGCTTCCGGCGGGCGGACCACCAGCGGTTCCGCCCAGGCCTGTTCGGCTTCCTCGCGGGTGATGCGGCCGTCTTCCTGCATGCGGCCGATGACCCAGTCGCGGCGGCCCTTGGCGGCGTCGGGGCGGCGGTAAGGGTTGTAGTTGTTCGGCGCCTTCGGCAGGGCCGCCAGGAAGGCCATTTCCCCGATGGACAGCTGATCGAGCGACTTGTTGAAGTAGTTCATCGCCGCCGCGGCAACGCCGTAGGAGCCGCCGCCGAGGTAGATCTCGTTCAGGTACAGCTCAAGGATATGATCCTTGCTGAACGCCCGCTCGATGCGGAACGACAGGATCGCTTCCTTGATCTTGCGCTCGATGGAGACTTCGTTGGTCAGCAGGAAGTTCTTGGCCACCTGCTGGGTGATGGTGGAGGCACCTTCCGGCCGGCGGCCGCTGCCGAGGTTGCGGACGTTGGTCAGGGTGGCGCGCAGCAGGCCCTGGAAGTCGATGCCGGGGTGGCGGTAGAAGTTCTGGTCCTCGGCCGAGATGAAGGCATCCGACAGCAATTGCGGGATCGCCTCCACCGGCACGAAGACGCGCTTCTGGACGGCGTACTCGGTGATCAGCCGGCCGTCACCGGCATAGATGCGCGTGGAAATGGCCGGCTCGTAATTGGCCAGCTGCTTGTGGTCCGGCAGATCGCGGCCATAATAGTGGAGGCCGCCGGCGATGCCCGCCGCCGCCGCGATGGCGCCGAGGAACGCGAGGCTGAGCAGGCCGAGCATCAGGCGCCCGAGCAGCGACCGTTTGCGTTTTTGCGGCGGCTGTTGCCCGTTGCCGCCGCCGTTTGCCTTGCCAGCGCGTTTGGGGGGCTTGCGCGGGCGGGGCATATCCTGCGGATCGCGCTCGGCGCGCAGTTCCGGCTTCCTGGTCTCGTCGGTCATCCTGTCGGGTATCCGTGATCGCCCGGTTGCCGGGCCCTGCCGTCATCAACGTGTGGCGCCGGGGTATAGCACGACACGGAGGCAACATTAAGGCCGCAGGGTCCGGTGGCCGCCCCTTAGGGACGATAGGCCTTCTGCGTCCGGCTGAAAAAGCCGTCCAGCGTGCGCTCCAGGGCCTTGCCCAGCTTGCCGCGATAGGACGCCTGACGCAGCAGCCGTTCCTCCTCGGCATTGGACAGATAGCCCATCTCGATCAGGATGGAGGGCACGTCGGGGGCCTTCAGCACCGCGAAGCCGGCGAAGCGGTGGCTGCGGGGCAGCAGCTTGACGTCACGCTTCAGTTCCTCGATCAGGTGTTCGGCGATGCGCGAGGAAAAGTTCATGGTCTCGCGCTGGGCCAGGTCGATGAGGATGTTGGTGACCTCCACGCTTTCGTGGGACAGGTCGATGCCGGCGATGATGTCGGCCTTGTTTTCCTTGTCGGCCAGCGCCGCCGCCTCGGAGTCCGACGCCTTTTCCGACAGGGTGTAGACCGACAGGCCGCGCACGTTGGGGCTCTTGATGCTGTCGGCGTGCAGCGAGATGAACAGGTCGGCCTGATGGCGGCGGGCGACCTCGAAGCGGTCGCGCAGCGGCAGGAAGATATCGCGGTCGCGGGTCAGCACCACCTTGAACTTCCCCGACTTCTGAAGGATGTCGCGGAACTCGCGGGCGGCCGCCAGGGTGATGTTCTTTTCATAGACGCCGGACGCGCCGATGGCGCCGGGGTCGACGCCGCCATGGCCGGGGTCGATGACGATGACCTTCTGAGCCCGTTCCACTTCTTTGGACGGGGCCGGCGGGGCCGGGCGCAGCGAGGCTTCCTGCACGGTGGGCGGTGCTGGGTCGGGGGCTGATTTCAGGCTGCCGATGCGCTTCTCCGGCCCGGCGGCGGCCAGGAACTGGGTGATCGAGGTTTCCTGAAGGTCGAGCACGAAGCGCCAGCCGGCCTGGCCGTTGGGCGGCAGCAGGAAGGCCTGCTTGACGTTGGCCGGTTGCACCAGATCGAGCACCACGCGCGACTGGCCGGGCTGGAACAGGCCCCAGCGGAGGGACGAAACGACCCCCTTGGCCGGCGGCAGGTTCTCCTCGCCGAAGCTCCATTCCACTTCCGGCAGGTCGATGACCACGCGGTTGGGGTCGGTCAGGGTGAACAGGCTGAAGTCCACCGCCTGCGACACATCCAGCACGAAGCGGGTGAATTCCTCGTGCCGGCCCAGGCGCACGGCGGAGGCGCGGACCGCCGCCCAGGCTTCGGACGGGCGCAAGACGCCACCCAGCGCCGCCGTGGCGGCAGCGCCGAGGACTACGAAGCGTCGCGTCACTGTCGGGAAGGGCCAGCCGGCCATGATCCCCCTCGCGGCCGTCAACTACGGGTTCAGCTGGTGGACAAGGTCAACCGCCCAATTAACAAGTGCTTAAGCGGAAACCTTGATATGGCGGATCATCACTGAAACAGAGTCGCCACGCAAGGAAAAAGCCGACTCGTCCGCGCATTCCCGGTTCCGCCTTCACCGGTCGGCACGGGTGGCGGCCCGTCGTTCCGGTTGGGTGTGGGGGCCATCGTTCCGAACCCGATCCGGGGTCGGTTCTGACGCTTCTCCCTGAGGCAGGGGATTTCCCTGATCCTTCGGGGTGGTTGAGCGGTGGTCGCCACCGTGGCACAAGGGATGTCTCAGCCACAGCGCCACGGGGGATGATGGCCATGGACGAAACCCGCCTGACCGCCACTTTGCCCAATCTCGACGTGGACATCGTCAGCCGCCGGCCCGAAGGTGGCGGCTCGGAAACGGTGACCATCACCGTCACCGCCACCCCCGATCTCGCCACCGCCGCCGCCGGGCTGCTCGCCAACCCGGCCGTGATGCTGGCGGGCTTGCCCGGCGGCAATCCCATGGTGTGGTGGATGGGGATGGTGCAGGCGGCGTGGCAGCCGTGGATCAGTCTGATGCAGACCAATCCCTTCCTGCCGCCGCATCGCCGGCCGCGCCGCTACTGAGGCGGCGGGGGCAGCAGGATGCGGGCCAGCTGTTCCGGCAGGATCGGCTTGGCGAGGATGGCGCGCGGCGCCAGCGCCCGCATGCGGGCCACGGTCGCCGGCTCGGTCGAGCCGGTGATGAACACCACCTCGGTCGTGAGGTGGGCGCGGATGTATTCCCCCGCCGTGATGCCGTCGGCACCGCTGCCGAGGCGCACGTCCAGCAGCGCGATGTCGGGGCGGGTGTTTTGGCATACCATGATGGCCTCCTCCGGCGTCCCGGCGGTGCCGACCACCTGGCAGCCGATCTGCTGGGCGATTTCTTCCAGATAGGTCAGGATCAGGAAGTCGTCATCGACGATGATGATGCGCGGCATGGCCGCGGGGATGGCGGTCAAGATGGCATCTCCGGGTATGGCAGGGTGACGGTCAGGCAGGTGCCGCCGTGGTGGTCGATGGCCAGGGTGCCCTTCACTTGCTTCACCAACGCCTGCACGATGCGGTGACCGAGGGCGCGGCCCGGCTCCGCCGGCGCGTCGGCGGCCTCGACGGGGGAGGGGGCACCGATGCCGTCGTCGGACAGGCGAAGGGACAGCATGTCTTCCTGTCGCGTCAACGCCACCTTGATCGTGCCGCCGCGTCCGGTGGGGAAGGCATGCTTGAAGGCGTTGGACAGCACCTCGTTCACGATCAGCCCGAGGGGAATGGCGAGATCGAGCGGCAGCGGGTCCGGTGCGGCCTCCACGGTCAGGGTGATGGCGCGGTCCTCGGCGCCGAAGGACAGGCCAAGGCGGTCGCCGAGGTCGCGCAGGAAGGTGTCGGCGCGCAGAGTGGCGAGGTCGCCGTCGCCGAGCAACTGCTGATGCACCAGCCCCAGCGCGTTGATCCGCCGTCGGGCGGCCTCCAGCGCCAGACGGGCGTCCTCGCCGACGCGGCTGCATTGCAGCGCCAGCAGCGCCTCGATCATTTGCAGGTTGTTCTTCACCCGATGGTGCACCTCGTGCAGAAGCAGGCTCTTTTCCGCCACCGCCGCTTCCAGTGCGGCATTGGAGGTTTGCAGGGCGGCGGTTCGGACCTCGACGCGGCGCTCCAGACCTTCGTTGCTGCGGCGCAGCGCGGCGGCCATCTCTTCCTGCCGGCGCAGGCTGCGGAGTCCGAACAGGGTGAGCAGCGTCACGCCGCCCACCAGCACCGCCACAACGGAAGACCCGGCCAGCAGCCGGTGGTGCCAGGCGCTCAACACGTCGCTCTGCCGCCAACTGGCGGCCACCACCAGATCGTAGGGACCGACCGCCTGTCGGGCCGTGGCCAGCGGTGCGCCGTCCTCGGGGTCGGGAAGGAGGGACACCACCGGCTGATCGCGACCGATGGCCCCGGTGGCCAGCTGCGGCAGGGAGGCGGCCACGGGAGGCCGGCCGTGGGCTTGCCGCAGCAGCACGCCGCCGTCGTCGCGAAGGATGGTAATGGCGGAACCGGGCGTCAGGGGCAGTGATTCGAAGAAGCGGTCGAAGTAGTCGACATCGATCGCGACGACGATGACACCGGCGAAGCTGCCGTCCTCGTGGCTCAGCCGACGGCTGATGCCGATGATCTCGCGACCGTCCACGCGGCTGCTGACCCGGTGGCCGATGTAGGGCATGTCGGTGCGATCGCGGGCATGGACCCGGAAGTAGTCACGGTCGCCCAGAAAAAGGGTCGGCGTCACCGCGTTGGTGGAATGGGCCACCGATCTGCCGTCGGCTCCGATGACAAACAGGGCCCCGGCCTGCGGCAGGGTTTGCGCCGCCGCGTTCAGCCTCAGCCATGCCCCCGGGTCGGCGGCCCAGGAAGCGAAGCCCCGCGAGTCGATCTCGCCCTGGATCTTGCGCAGAACCAGATCACCGCCCTGAACGGTGCGGAAGGTGGTGGCCGTCACCAGCCGCGCCACCAGCCGCAACTGCTGGTCGGCAGCCTCCAGCACCAGCGCCCTGTCGCGCAATACAAAGCCGCCCCAGGCGGTCAGCGTGACGGCGATGAACACAGTGGTCAGCAGCACCAGCAGACGGCGCGGATCAAGGCTCTGCCAGGAGGCGCGGGCCGACCACCCGGCGCGGGCCGGGGCGGAGTCGTCGCTCAGCACGTCACCCTTTGGCATTGCCGCGAAATCCACAGGACGGGGAGGAGCAAAATTATCAAACTACCTCTTTTGGGGATATATCACTTTCCGGCGAGTCGGCCGTCGAGCGGAGGTTTCGGCTTTCAACGGCCTTTCGTCGCAGCCTTTGCGGCCTTAAATTGCGTCAGGCCGCCGGGCCGGCGCCGGAAACTAGGGACAAGGCATGAAGACGCGCATCATCGGGATCGTGGCCCTGATCGGGCTGGCCGCGGGGGGATATGCCTGGCACGCCGGGTTGCCGCCGTTCACCGCCGACGACCGCGCTCCGCAGGTGGCGACCGGGGCGCAGCAGGAGGGCAAGACGGTGGCGGTCGCGACGGTGGAGCGGACCTCGCTCACCGATCGGTTGTCGGCTGTCGGCACCCTTCGGGCGCGGGAGAGCGTGGTGGTGACCGCCGAGGCGGCGGGTGTGGTGCGCGAGGTACTGTTCGACCACGGCGCCGCCGTGAACCGGGGCGATGCCCTGTTGCGCCTGGACGATGCCGAGGCGCGCGCCCAATTGGCCGCCGCGCGGGCGGCGTTGACCAATGCCCAGCGCTCCTTCGAGAGGGCGAGCCAACTGCGGCGTAACGGCACCATCCCGCAGCCGGTCTATGACGAGGCGGCGGCGGCGCTGGAAAGCGCCCGCTCGACGGTGGCGGTGGCGGAACTGACGCTGGAGAAGCGCACCGTGCGGGCGCCTTTCGCCGGCCGTCTCGGCTTTCGCGAGGTCAGCGTCGGCGCCTATCTGACGCCGGGCGCCGAGATCACCACGCTCGATGACGTCGCCGTCGTCTATGCCGACTTTGGCATGCCGGAAGCCAGTTTGCAGGCGCTGGCACCGGGCCAGACGGTGGACCTGATCTCGGCGGCCCATCCTGGCATCCGCTTCACCGGCCGGATCTTGACCGTCGGCACCCGTGTCGACGCCGCCAGCCGGCAGGTGCGGGTGCGTACCGAAGTTCCCAATGCCGATGGCCGTCTGCGGCCGGGGCAAATGGTCGCCGCCGATGTGGCGGTCGCCGAACGGCTGGCGGTGACGGTGCCCTCGGCCGCCGTGGTGGCGGTGGGCTACCAGCACTTCGCCTTCGTCATCGGCGAGGATGGACGCGCCGAGCGGCGCATCGTTCAACTCGGCACCCGCACCGCCGACCGGGTGGAAATCGTCGATGGCCTGCGCGAGGGTGAGCGGCTGGTGGTCGAAGGCGCTTCCAAGCTTGATGGTGGCGATCGGGTGAAGGAGGTGCCGGCCCTCGCCGTCGGCATCGCCGCCACCCCAGACTCCTGAAGGAGAGACGGCCGTGGTCATTTCCACCCTGTCGGTGCGGCGGCCGATCTTCGCCAGCGTCGTCAATCTGCTGATTCTGGTGTTCGGGCTGTTCGCGCTCGGGCAATTGTCGGTGCGCGAGGCACCGGACATCAACCCGCCCATCGTCACCGTCACCACCGTCTATACCGGCGCCGCCGCCGAGGTGATCGAGAGCCGCGTCACCAAGATCGTCGAGGATGCCCTGAGCGGCATCGCCGGGGTGGAGACCATCACCTCGCAATCCTCGGAAGGGCGCTCGCGGGTGGTGGTGGAATTCTCCCTCGACCGCGACATCGATGCCGCCGCCAACGACGTGCGCGACCGCGTGAACCGCACCCTGCGCGACCTGCCCGACGACATTGACGCCCCGACCATCGCCAAGGCCGACGAAAACGCCGACGAGGTGATGTGGCTGACCCTGCGCAGCGAGCATCTCGATCCGTTGGCGCTGACCGATCTGGCGCAGCGGTTGGTGGTCGACCGGCTGACGGCGGTGGATGGGGTGGCGCAGATCAACATCGGCGGCGAGCAGCGCTACGCCCTGCGCATCTGGCTCGATCGTCAGGCCATGGCCGCCCGCGAAGTGACGGTGGCGGAGATCGAGGGCGCCCTGCGGCGGGAGAACCTGGAACTGCCCGGCGGCCGCATCGAGGGGCCGGAGCAGACCCTGGCGGTGCGCACGGTGCGCGGTTACAACACCGCCGACGATTTCGCCCAGCTTCCCATCCGCACCACCGGCAGCGGCGATATCGTCCGCCTGGGCGATCTGGCGGAAATCGAGATCGCGCCGGAAAACCCCTATCGCTACTTCCGGGCCAACGGCCGGCAGGCGGTCGGGCTCGGCATCATCGCCCAGGCCGACGCCAACGTTCTGGAGGTGGCGGCGGGTGTGCGGGAGGCGATGCAGGCCATCCTCGACGACCTGCCGCGCGACATGGCGGTGGCGGTCAGCTACGACAGCTCGGTCTTCGTGCAGGCGGCGCTGGACGGGGTGCTGGAAACGCTGATCATCGCCATCGTGCTGGTGACGGCGGTGATCTATCTGTTTCTCGGCTCCGGCCGCATGACCTTCATCGCCGCCACCGCCATCCCGGTGTCGCTGATTGGCGCCCTGCTGGCCATGTGGATCATGGGGTTCTCCATCAACGTCCTGACCCTGTTGGCTTTCGTGCTGGCGGCTGGGTTGGTGGTCGACGATGCCATCGTGGTGGTGGAAAGCATCTGGCGCCGGTTCGAGCATGGCGAGCGCGCCGAGGCGGCGGCCATCGGTGGGGCCAAGGTGGTTGGCGTCGCGGTGATCGCCACCTCGCTGGTGCTGGTGGCGGTGTTCGCGCCGCTGGCCTTGCAGCAGGGCGACATCGGACGCCTGTTCGCCGAGTTCGCCCTGACCATGGCGGCGACGGTCATGATTTCCACCCTGGTGGCCCTGACCCTGGTGCCGGCTCTGGCGGGCAAGGTGCTGGGGTCGGATCATCATCCCAACGCCCTCATCCGCGTCATCGATCGCATGCTCGACCGTCTGGAGGCGGGGTATCGTCGGTTGCTCGGTCTGTTCCTGGCTTCGCGACTGCCGGTGATCGTGGTGTTGCTGGGGGCGGTGGGCGCGAGTGTTTTCTTCTATCGTTCGGTCTCGCACGAACTGGCCCCGCGCGAGGATCGCGGCGGCTTTTTCGTCGTCGTCAACGCACCCGAGGGGGCGTCCTACGACTACGCCATTTCCTATGTGCAGGCCCTGGAAGCGGCCATGCGGCCTCTGGTGGAAGGCGGTGAGATCAGTCAGGCCCTGAGCGCCATCTTCGGCGGTGCCGAGCAGCGCATTCGCGGCATCGTCACCCTGGCGCCGTGGGATGAGCGCGAGCGCGGCATCGACGCCATCGTCGACGACATCCGCGCCAGCCTGCGGGAGATGCCGGGGATCACCAGCTTCGTGCGAGCGCGCAGCGGCGTCGTCTCGGGCGGCGGCGGCAACCGCCTGCAAGTGGTGCTCGGCGGCACCACCTACGAGGAACTGGCCACCTGGCGCGATCACCTGATGGCCCGCATGGAGGAAAACCCCGGCCTCAGCAATCCCGACGCCGATTATGACGAGCGGCGGCCGCAGATCGAAGTCACCATCGACCGCCCGCGCGCCGCCGAACTGGGTGTCTCGGCCGAGGACATCAGTCGCACCCTGCAAACGGCCCTGGGCTCGCGCACCGTCGGCACCTTCATCGACCGTGGCGAGGAATATAATGTCATCCTCCAGGCGCAGGCATCGGACCGCCGCAGCCCGGCCGATATCGGCGGCCTCTACGTGCGCTCGGCGCGGGCCGGGGAACTGGTGCCGCTGACTGGGCTGGTGACCTTGCAGGAGGTGGCGGCGTCGTCCTCCTACAACCGCTATGACCGCATGCGCGCCATCACCGTCAGCGCCACCCTGGAGCCCGGCTATACGCTGGGCGAGGCGGTGGCGTGGATGCGGCAACTGGCGGCGACCGACCTGCCGACCGACATCCGTGTGTCGTTCACCGGTCAGGCCAAGGAACTGGTGGAGGCGGAGGAGGCCGGCCTGATCACCTTCGTGCTGGCGCTGGCGGTGGTGTTCCTGGTGCTGGCGGCGCAGTTCGAGAGCCTGCGGCTGCCCGGCCTGATCATGATGACCGTGCCGCTGGCCATGACCGGCGCTCTGTTCGGCCTGTGGGTGACCGACCAGAGCGTCAACATCTACAGCCAGATCGGCATCGTCATGCTGGTCGGGTTGGCGGCCAAGAACGGCATTCTGCTGGTGGAATACGCCACCCAATTGGCCGAGGCCGGCGCCGGCCGGGCCGAGGCGGCGGTGGAGGCGGCGGTTGCCCGCCTGCGGCCGGTGCTGATGACCGCCATTTCCACCGCCGCCGGCGCCGTCCCGCTGATGATGGGTGGCGGCGCCGGATTCGAGACCCGGTACGTGCTCGGCGTCGTCATCCTGTCGGGCATCTGCTTCGCGACGGTGCTGACGCTGTTCGTGGTGCCGAGCCTCTATCGCTGGGCCGCCCGCGACATCGGCGCCGAAGCCGAGGCCGCCGGGCGGCGGGCCGCGCCGGCGGAGTAAGGCGGATGCCGACTGGCGGACATGCGCATCCCGCCTACTGGCGGACGTAGGTGATCTTGTAGCCCTGGCGCTCGAACTGCACTTGCAGCAGATGGCCGCCGGGGCTGTACCACAGGTCGCGGGTGACGCCACCGGTCATGCGCCATTGGGTCGCCTCCTGCCCACCCAGGGAGACCGGGCCGAGGTTCTGCACCGTCACGTCCCACGGCTCGGCGTCGATGACTGACAGCACGCGCGACGTCTCCAGCACCTTGGGTGTCCACAAGGTCAGCGGCAGGACGTCGCCGCGTTCCTCCCGCTGAATGGTGTCCGCCTGTACCCGCCAGGCGTTGCCCTCACGGGCGAGGGCAATGGAGTGGGGGGTGCCGTCGTCATCGGTGGTGGCGGTCATGGACTGAAGCACGCCGTCGCGCCAGACCTCGGTGCGCTGGTGGCGGTAGCGGAATTTCAGGAACAGCACCTGCACGTCGGTGCGGGCGGTGACATCGACCGTCAGTTGCCCGTCCGGGCCCTGGTCGAAGGTATAGACTTCCTCGCCGATCGAGTCGCCGTCCTTGTAGATGGCGAAGCGGACGGTCTCGGCGGCCTCGGCGGCGGTCGGCGGCAGCAGCGCGACGACGACCAACAGGGCCGCGATCACCGCGGCGGCGGTGGCGGAGAAGGGCAGGCGCAGGGCCATGGTCGGTCCTCCGGGCTCAGCCGAACACGCTGGTCAGCTTGGCGGCGATCCCCTTGGACCCATCCACCTTCAGCCGGCCCATGGCGAAGGCGACCATGGGGTCCATCTTGCCGTCGATGAGCTTTTCCAGGTTGGCCTTGCTGATCTTGATGGTGCAGTCGGCGGGGCCGTCGCCGAAGGTCATGACCGCCGGGGTCTGGGTGGCGTCCAGGTGGACGATGCCGTCCTTGTCGCAGACGATTTTCACCCGCGCGTTGACGTGGCCAAGGCGCGGCAGCAGCGGCGTCAGCCGGTGTT
>JAEWWF010000079.1 GCA_023396465.1 Pseudomonadota bacterium | reverse complement strand
GAACTGCCGCGCAAGCGGCAGGAACAGCAGTTGCAGTGGATGTGGCAGATGGTGCGCGACCAGCTGATGGACGCCCTCACCGGCCACCCGCAGGTGCGCGAGCAGCTGCCGGAGGTGGAGCGCGCCGTCGCCGCTGGCGACCTGACGCCCGCCCTCGCCGCCCACCGCATCCTGGAGACCTTCGGCATCCGGTTCGACCTGTGACGGCGGCGCGGCTGGCCGTCGTCGCCCTGCCGCACTGGGCCGATCCCGCCGATGGCGCCCGCGTCCAGGCCCTGCGGCAGTTGCACGATCCACAGGCAGCCCTGGTGCCGCCGCATGTGACGTTGGTCTTCCCCACCGAGGCCGACAGTGACGCCGTGGCGGCGGAGGTGGCGGCGGCGGCAGCGATAACGCCCGCCCTGCGGCTGCGCTTCACCGCCATCGCGCCCTGCGCCGATCCGCTGTCGGGCGACACCTATGCTTTCCTGCTGCCGGAGGACGGCGCGGCGGTGACACGGCTGCATGACCGCCTTTACGCCGGCGTGCTGGCGCCACACCTGCGCCGCGACATCCCCTACCGCCCGCATCTCACCGTCGGCCGCTTCCGCACGGCGGCGGAGGCCGAGGCACTGCGGCAGACGGTCGACATGGCGGCGACCCTGGACCGGCTGGCGGTGCTCCACCTGACGCCGACGGGCGTGACGGAGGCGGTGGCCTTTCCCCTCGCGCCGCTCCCGTCCGTCACAGGCACATGAGCATCAACGCCGGCTTCAGACCGGCGGCCATCAGCAGCGGCGGCGGGGCCGGCGCAAAGACCATCGCCAGAGCCGAAGCCATGGTCTCCAAGGTGGAGACGGCACCATAGGCGGTGAGCGGAATGCCGGCGAGGCCCGCCACCGCCCGCCCGGCCACCGGACGCAGCCGATTGACCGCCGCCAGTGCCGCCGCGCCCGCGATCAGAACGGTGACGTTGACCATCAGGGCGGAAAGGACCATGGCTGCCTCCTCTGCTCCCGCGTGGTGCCGGGCCTGCGGATACCCTGTCACACCGCTCCGGCCGGACCCAGCGGCCATTCGGTGGCAAATCCGGGGCTCCGCCGTGGCGATGGCCGCTCCGCCGTCACCGTCAAATGGCCCTGTTGATTCCGCGAGTGAAAGAGGACACTGAACATCCATTCATCTTGCACCACGGCCCCGGCTCGATCATGACCCTGCACACGGCGCTTGTCCTGCTTGCCGCCACCTTCGTTGCCGCCCTGCTGCCCGGCCCCGGCAACATGGCCCTGTCGGCCCGCGCGCTGGCGCAGGGCGGACGGCGGTCGCTGGTGTTCCTGATCGGCATGCTGTCGGGCGACGCGGTGTGGATCGCGCTTGCCGTCGGCGGGCTGGCGGTGGCCGCCAAGGCGCTGGGGCCGCTGTTCGTGGCGGTGAAAATCGCCGGCGGCCTCTATCTCATCTGGCTCGGCATCAAGCTCCTGCGCAGCCGCGGCGACGACCCCGAGGCGGCGCCGCCCGCCGCCGTCGAGCAGGCGCCCTGGCGCACCGGCCTGTCGGGGCTGGCGCTGACGCTCGGCAACCCGAAGGTGATGCTGTTCTATATCTCGGTGTTGCCGACCCTCATCGACCTTCAGGCGCTGTCCGCCACCGGTGTGGCGGCGACCTTGGCGGTCATCGTGATCGGCGCCGCCGGCGGCCTGCTGCCGTGGCTGATCACCGCCAGCCGGCTGCGCGGCGTGCTGCGCTCCGCCGTCGCCCGCCGCCGCGTCAATCGCGGCGCCGGCGTGGTGATGATCGGCGCCGGAGCCGCCGTCGCCGCCGCCTGAGCCTCCAGTCTCCCCTCCGTCAGCGATACCTCATCATGACCCTGCACGCCGCCTTCGCCTTCTTCCTTGCCGTCTACCTGCTCGGCCTGACGCCGGGGCCGGGGGTATTCGCGGTGATCGCCCGCGGACTGGCCCAGGGCTTCGTGCGCACCCTGCCGTTCATCGCCGGCATCCTGTGCGGCAACGTCACCTGGCTGACCCTGACGGTGTTCGGCCTGTCCATGGTGGCGCAGGTGCTCGGCCCGCTGTTCCTGGCGGTGAAGATCGCCGGCGGGCTGTATCTGGTGTGGATGGGCGTCAAGATGTGGCGCAAGCGGGTGAGCGAGGAGGACATCGACGCCGACGTCCCGGTGGAACGCTCGCTGCTGCGGACCTGGCTGTCGGGCTACATGCTGACCCTGGGCAACCCGAAGCCGATCTTCTTCTACCTGTCGGTGCTTCCCAACCTACTCGACCTCGATGCCCTCGCCCATGGCGCGGTGTTGACCGCCGCCCCTCTCGCCGCCGCCGGCATCGCCTGCGCCCTGGTGCCCTATTGCCTGATGGCGAGCCGCCTGCGCCGCGTGCTGCGGGGCGTCACCGCCCGCCGCCGCCTCAATCGCGGCGCCGGGGCCATGCTGGTGGGTGCTGGCGCCGCCGTTGTCGCCAACTGACGGCGATCGACCGTCCTTGCCCGTCCTTCGCCGCTTGAGGTAGTCCGGCCGGAGGCTGGTTCCCGCCATGCCGCCGCCCCTATGCTGGCCGCCCCTCCTGCCCCGCAGCCGAAGGAGCCGCCCCATGCATCGCCGCCCTGGACGTCCCGCCCTCGCCGCCGTGACCGCCGCGCTGCTGCTCCTGTCGGCCGAGGCGGCACGGGCGGATCGGGCGGCCGACCATGCGCCGCCACCCGGACAATGGGCGCTGGTACCGGGCACCTCCTTCCTGGCATCCGGGGTCGCCGTCGACGACGCCACCGCCGGGCGCCTCGGCATCGCCGGCGAGCGCGGACCACAAGCGTTGATCGCCGCTGGCAATGGCGCCGCCTGGGACGAGGGCTCGCGCTGCCTGCTGTTCATGGGCGGCGGCCGGCGCGACTGGGGCGGCAACGAAGTGTACCGCTTCTGCCTTGAGGATATGCGCTGGCAGCGCCTCACCGAGCCGTCGCCGCTGCCCGCCGCCGCCGGGACCACCTGCCCGGCGCCCCGGAACGCCCCCGTCGCCGGTGTCTCGGGCGATGGGCTGGTGGTGGCGGGGGGGCGCCTGCACGCCTTCCTCTCCGATCCCTTTTGCCCCAAGGGCAGGCGCGGCCGCATCGACACCGCCTGGTCGCTCGATCTGAGCGCCCCGGATCGCGGCTGGCGGCGGCTGGCCGGAGCGCCGCCCGACTTCGCCGGCGCCCTCACCGCCCGCAACCCGCACACCGGCGGCATCGTGGTGGTCGGCAGTGACCATGGCGTGCTGGCCGAGGTCGATCCCACCGCCGACGCCCCCGCCCAGGAGCGCAAGCAGGCGGAGGCCAAGCTGTCGGGCAGCGACATCTGCGCCGAGAGCGATACCGGTATCTACTGCCTCGCCCGTGGCCGCGCCCTCTATGCCGTCGAGTTCGGCCCCGGCCAGCGCGCCGACCGCCTGCGCCGCCTCGGCGAGCCACCGCTCGGCGGGGTTGGCACCGCCCCTTGCATGGTCTGGCACCCGGAACGGCGGACGCTGGTGGTGCTGTCTGGCGCCCGTAGCGTCTATGAGATCGATCCGGGCGATCTGTCCGTGACGCGCTGGCCCAACCCCGAAGGCCCGGCGCCGTCGGAGGAGACGGCCAGACTCGTTTCCAAATGCGCCTACGACCGCCGCACCGGAAGCATCGTCGTGGTGCGCGACCCGCGCGGCGAGGTCGCCCTCTACCGCCTCCCGGCTCCCGGCACCGTGCAGGAGGAGCCCGACAAGGGTCCCGGATATGTGCGCGGACTACCCCTTCCGGGCCATCCGTTGGACTGAAAATCGCTAAGGTTCCTGCGGGTTTGGTGCGGGGCGCTGCGACATCGGGGCCACACCGCCGGTGATGTTGCGGCAGGGCGAAAATTTCTCTTGTCAGGCCCGCGCGATGGGACTACATGCATTCCCACAGACGTATTCGCACGTGCCCCTGGCCCGCGAGGCTAAGCAACGACGTAACGCGGCTCTGGACGTTCACTCGGCTCTGCCGGTGTTTTGCTGGAGAAGTGATATGGTTGCTAACCGCGCGCTGGGGCTCAGTACCCAGGTCGAATAGTCAGCGCCCTTCCCGGGGCATGATACCGGGCTTTCCGACATCGCTGAACGAACCCCCTGCCATGCCGCTGGCGTGGTGAGGGATTTGCTTCCACCTTCCGCGTTTCCGCGCGGACGATGACCTGGGGGACGGCCCGCTATGGCTTCCTTCCTGTACACCAACGGCGACCACCACGCCGCTGAAGCCATTTTCGTCTTCGGCAGCCTGATGTGCTCCGACCTGCTGGCGCGGGTGATCGGTCGCGAGGCCGCGCACATCCGCATGTCGGACGCCTCCATCCGCGGCTTTCAGCGCCGCCGGGTGGCCGGCGAGCACTATCCGGTGCTGGTGCCCAAGCCCGACGGGCTGGTCGAAGGCCGGCTGGTGGAAGGGCTGACGGCCGAGGACATCGACCGCATGCATTTCTACGAAGGCGACGTCTACGAGTTGGTGCCGGTGACCGCCACCACCGCCGACGGCCGCCGGGTGACAGCGCTGGTGTTCCTCGATACTGGCGCCATCGACGTCTCCCACGACGGATGGGACTTCAGCGCCTGGGCGAAGACCGAGCGGTCCATGGCCCTGGTGCTGGCCGAACGGCTGATGACCTACTACGGCCGCATCTCCCTGCGGGAGGTCGAAGGGGTCTGGGCCCATATCAAGGACCAGGTGGACAGCCTCTACGGATACGACGAAGAGGCCCAGGCCGCCGAGGCCCGAGCTTATCCATAGGCGCGCAAGGGCCGGGGTCTCCCCGCCCCCAAACGCACGAACAACTCCGCAAAAAACAAGCGTTTAGACTCACTTTGCGCCCGAGTTGCGCCTGAAGGACCGCTGCCATGAACACCAAGATCGCCGCTTTCCTCCGCGACACCCGCCCGGCCACCCCCTGCCTGGTGATGGACCTCGACATCGTGGCGGACAATTTCTCCGCCCTGCGCGCCGCCTTGCCCGACACCCGCATCTTCTATGCGGTGAAGGCCAATCCGGCGCCGGCGGTGCTGCGGCTGCTGGTGGCGGCCGGCTCGTCCTTCGACTGCGCTTCGATCCCGGAGATCGACATGGTGCTGGACGCCGGCGCCACCCCGGACCGCATTTCCTTCGGCAACACCATCAAGAAGGAAAGCGACGTCGCCGCCGCCTTCGAGCGCGGCGTGCGCCTCTATGCCTTCGATTGCGAGGCGGAACTGGACAAGGTGGCCCGCGCCGCTCCCGGCTCGCGCGTGTTCTGCCGCATCCTGACCTCGGGCGAGGGCGCCGAATGGCCGCTGTCGCGCAAATTCGGCTGCGAGCCGGAGATGGCCAAGGAACTGCTGCTCGCCGCCCGCTTCAAGGGCGTGGAGCCCTACGGCGTGTCGTTCCATGTCGGCAGCCAGCAGCGTGACCTGGAGCAGTACGACCGCGCCCTGGCGGAAGTGGCCGACATCTTCCACGACCTCGCCGGCAAGGGCCTGGAGTTGAAGATGGTGAACCTCGGCGGCGGCTTCGCCACCAAGTATCTGGTCGACATCCCCTCGGCGGAACAGTACGGCCAGGCCATCCGCGACAGCCTGCTGAAGCACTTCGGCAACCGCATGCCGGAAACCATCATCGAGCCGGGCCGTGGCATGGTCGGCAACGCTGGCGTCATCCAGTCGGAGGTGGTGCTGATCTCGAAGAAGTCGGCCAACGACAACCGCTCGTGGGTCTACCTCGACATCGGCAAGTTCGGCGGCTTGGCGGAAACCATGGACGAGGCAATCCGATACCCGCTGATCACCGACCACGACGGCGGCGAGACGGCGCCGGTGATCCTGGCCGGCCCGACCTGCGATTCCGCCGACATCCTGTACGACAAGGCCGACTACCGCCTGCCGGTGGCGCTGCGCATCGGCGACAGGGTCGAAATCCGGGCCGCGGGGGCGTATACTACGACCTATGCCTCCAACGGTTTCAACGGCTTCGCGCCGCTCTCGGAATATTACATCTGACGCCGTCGCCCCTGCCCGCGCTTACGGCTCCTGGTTAAGAGAGTACCCAGACGATGATGATCGTCCGTGAACTCCCCGGTCATGGCCCCGCCATCGACCGGCTGGTGGAGAAGTCCTTCGGCCCCGACCGGACGACCAAGACGGTCTACCGGCTGCGCGACGGCGTGCCTTCGGTGGCTGCCCTCAATCTGGTGGCGGTGGAAGGGGCGGAGGTGATCGGCACCATCCGCTTCTGGCCCATCGTCATCGGCGAGAAGCGGGTGCCGGCGGTGCTGCTCGGCCCCATCGCCATCGAGGAAAAGTACCGCTCGCTGCGCATCGGCACCCAGCTGATGCGGGCGGCGCTGGATCGTTGCCGCGACGAAGGGCACGAGATCGTCATCCTGGTCGGCGACGAGCCCTATTACCGCCGCTTTGGCTTCCGCCGCGATCTGGCGATGGCGCTGGAGCTGCCCGGCCCCGTCGACCTCACCCGCTTCCTCGCCCTCGAACTGGTCGAAGGGGCGCTGTCCGGCGTCACCGGGATGATCGACAAGCCAACCGTCGAGGAGTTGGAGCCGCAGACCTCGGTGCCGGTGCTGCCCGGCATCGCCAAAAAACAGGTGTGGGTTCGCCGGCCGTGGACGCAAGAAACCGGCACCCTCCTCTTCTTCGAGCCCTCCGTCCACCCCGCGGGGCGGGCGATCACGCCGACGACGGCGGAAAACCGACTGATCGCCTGATCGAGTCCACCGCCGAAACCGCCCGGGGCCGGAGCGAAACAGCGCCCGGCCCCGTCGGCTGTCAGGGCTTCTCCGCTGGCACTGCCCTGCCCCCGCGGCCAAGACGGTTGACCACCAGCGCCACGACGATGAGCCCGGTGGCGACGGCAAAGGTGGCCTGCATGCCGGCCGCCGCCGCGCCACCGTGGGCAGCCGCATCACCCTCGCCCGCCGCCAGCGCGAAGACCGTCCCCAGCAGCGAAGCCCCCGAGATCAGCCCCAGATTGCGCGACAGGGTGAGCATGCCGGACACCACACCCCGCTGCCCCGCCGGCACACCCACCATCACGGCGGTGGTGTTGGCGGCCAGGAACAGTTGATAGCCCAGGGTCAGCAGCATCATCGCGCCCACATAGCCGGCCACGCCGATGATCGACGGCACCACCGCCAAGCCAAGGCTGCCACAGGCCACCAGCGCCAAGCCGACAGGGGTCATCGCCACCGCCCCGAACCGATCGACCAGCCGCCCCGCCGGTATCCCGCTCAGGGCCGAGATCGCCGGACCGACCGACATCACCATGCCGACCAGACCCGGTGTGAGTCCCAGGGAACGCGCCAGAAAGAACGGTCCGACCACCAGCGTCGCCATCATGACCGCCGCGACCAGGGCATTCATGGTCAGACCGGCGCTGAAGGTGGCTTCCCGCAGCGCCGCCAGCCGCACCAGCGGGGCCTTCGCCCGCCGCTCCACCACCACGAACACGCCCGCCCCGACGGCGGCCAGCAGAAGCAGCGGCACCACACCCACATCCAGACCACCGCCACCGGAGGCGGCCAGGGCGAAGGCGATCAG
>JAEWWF010000074.1 GCA_023396465.1 Pseudomonadota bacterium | reverse complement strand
GGTGGTGGCGCTCGGCCGGGCGCCGCACCGCCGCCAGTCGTCCGCCGCCCTCGATGCCCGGGTGGTGGCCGAGGCCCTGGAGCAGGCCGGCGTCGCCCATCTGGCCGACCGGCTGGTCGCCAGCCTGTCGGGCGGCGAGCGCCAGCGCGTCACCCTGGCCCGCACCCTGGCGCAACTGCCACCGCAGCCGGCCCGCGACAGTGCCGTGCTACTGTTGGACGAGCCGACCTCCGCCCTCGACCCCGCCCACCAGCACGCCGTCATGGCGGTGGCGCGGCGGGTGGCGGCGGATGGCGCCGCCGTGGTCGCCGTGCTGCACGACATGACCCTGGCCCTGCGCTACGGCGACGATGCGGTGCTGCTGCGCGACGGCCGGTTGCTCGCCGCCGGCAGCGCCGACGGCGTGCTGACCGAAAGCCTGCTGGGTGCCACCTACCGCTGCCGGGTGCGCTTCCTGCCCGACCCGATGACCGGCGGGCATGTGGCGGTGAGCGAACCAGCCGCCGCCTGATCCGCCGCACACCGCGCCTGGGGAGTCAGGTGGCTGCGATCGACTCGCTCAACGCCGCCCGCAGGGTGGCGGTGGAGAGCGGTTTGGTCAGACGGCGCAAGTCGCGCAGATCACTCGGCATGTCCGGGGGATCGTCATAGCCGGTGGTGAATACCACCGCCATGCCGCGCCCGACAGCGGCGCGGGCGACGTCATAGCTGCGCCCCTCGCCCAGCTGGATATCGAGCAGCGCCAGATCGGCCTCGACGGAAGCCACCAGAGAATGCGCCTCCGCCTCGGTGGCGGCGACGCCCACCACCTCGTAACCGAGGTCATCCAGCACGGCGTCGTAAAAGAAGGCGATCCCCTTGTTGTCTTCGACGATCAGCACGCGGCCGCGGAGGGGGCTGGTATCGGACATCACGGCATGACCTTTCGGCAGCGGAGGAAGACGGTCCTCGCCAAAGCGCCCCATCATAGGAGGACTTGGCCGCCGCCTCCACCCTCCCAAGGGCGTAGGACCGCCCCCCGGCATTGCTCTCCTTCCGGTCGTGTCTCACGCCGCCGCCGGCCCGATCACCCACCCGTCCGTGACGTTCACCGGCACGGCGGAGCCGGGCTGAAGGGGATCCGCCGCCGATCCGTGCCACAGGCGCAAGGGATCGTTGCCGCCGCCCCGCAAGGCAACGGTCACTTCCTGGCGCGGCCCCTGATAGACCACCTCCGTCACCGTCGCTTGCAAGCTGCCACCCCCACTCTCCATCGCGCCAAGCCGCAAACCTTCCGGCCGCAGGCAGATATCCACCGCCCCCGTCGGCTGATCGGTCCGGCAGCGCAACCGCATGGGAGTGCCCTGAACGTCGGCGTCGCACCAGCTGTCATCGCCCGCCGCCTGCACCCGCCGCACATGGCCGCGCACCACCGCGCCCTTGCCGATGAAGCGGGCGACATCGGCATCGGCCGGACGGCCGTACAGCACGCGCGGGCTGGCCACCTGCCGCAGCCGGCCGCCCATCATCACGGCGATGCGGTCGGCCAGCGCCAGCGCCTCGGCCTGATCGTGGGTGACGTAGAGCATGGTGGCGCCGGTGCGGCGGTGAAACGCCTTGAACTCGCCCTGCATGGTCTCGCGCAGGTGGGCGTCCAGGTTGGCCAGCGGCTCGTCCAGCAGCACCAGCCGGGGGTCCATGGCAAGGCAGCGAGCCAGCGCCACCCGCTGCCGCTGGCCGCCCGACAGCGCCGCCGGCCGTCGCCGCGCCAGGGCGTCGAGGCCGACCATGGCCAGCGCCTCCTGCACCCGGCGCGACACCTCCGACCGCGGCAGGCGGCGGATGCGCAGGGCGAAGGCGACGTTCTCCCACACCGTCATGTGCGGCCACAGGGCATAGGACTGGAACACCATACCGATGTTGCGCTGTTCGGTCGGCACATGGGTATCCGCCGCCGACAGGACGGCACCGTCGAGGGCGATGCGGCCGTCGCTGACCGCCTCGAACCCCGCCACCAGCCGCAGCAGGGTAGTCTTGCCGCAGCCCGAGGGGCCGAGCAGGGCGACGAATTCGCCGCTCGCCACCTCCAGGCTGACGCCGTCGACGGCTGTGGCGGGACCGAAGCTCTTGCGCACGCGGTCGAGCGTCACGCTTGCCATGGCAGCACTCCCTTGGGCAGCCGGCGGGCCAGCAGCGAGGCGGCGGCGGCGGCCAGCAGCGTCGCCGCCACCGACAGCACCGAGGCCGCCGAGGCGGCGGTGGCGTTGCCCTCGTCATACAGGTTGAAGATCATCACCCCGACGGTTTCCTGGCCGGTGCTCCACAGCAGGGCGGAGACGGTCAGTTCGTTGAAGGCGCTCATGAAGATCAGCAGCGCCCCGGCCACCGCCGCCGGTGCCGCCAGCGGCAGGACGATGCGCCGCAGCCGGCTGACGGTGCCGGCGCCGGCGATGCGGGCCGCTTCCTCCAGCGCCGGGTCGAGCTGCGCCATGCCGGCCAGCGTCGGCCGCAGGCCAAGGGCCAGGAAGCGGGCCAGATAGGCGATGAGGATGATCCAGAAGGTGCCGTACAGACTCACCCCCACCACCGGCAGCGGCGGCAGGAAGGTGAGGATGCAGGCGATGGACACCACGATGCCCGGCAGCGCGAAGGGCGCGTCGGCCACCAGACTCAGCACTCGCGCCGCCGGCTGCCGCCGCACCGCCACCAGATAGGCGAAGGGCAGACTCACCACCAGCGTCGCGGCGGCGGCGGTGGTCGCCAGCAGACCACTGTTGAGGAAGGCGCGGCGCACGGCATCGTTGGCCCAGGCGGTGGCGTAGTGGGCGAGCGTCACCGTCTCCGCCGTCAGCGCCACGCCGAGCGCCTGACTCAGCGAGGTGCCGATCAGCGCCAGCAGCGGCACCACTCCCATGACCAGCAGGGCCCCCCACACCACCGCCTCCACCGGCAACCGCCAGCGGCCGAGGGCGAAGGGCGGCACGGTGGCGCCGTCGCCGGCCACCACCACCCGGCCACCGCTGCCGGACCGGCGCAGGGCCAGCGCCTGGATGGCGAGGCCGATCACCGCCAGCGCCGCCAGGATCATGGACAGCACCGCCACCTCGCCCAGCACCGACGGGCCAAAGCCGCTCAAACGCTGGTAGATGAGGGCCGTCAGCATGGTGTAGCGGGCGGGAATGCCGAGGATGGCCGGAATGCCGAAGTTGCCGATGGCGGCGACGAAGGCCAGGGCCGCCCCCGCCAGGACCGCCGGCCGCAACAGCGGCAGGATGATGGCGGCGACCGTGCGCAGCGGTCCGG
>JAEWWF010000058.1 GCA_023396465.1 Pseudomonadota bacterium | reverse complement strand
CAATGACGCCGCCACCCCGGCGCCGCGGGCGGAGGCGCGCTGATGCCGGCGCCCCATTCCCCGTTTCACCAGACGACACCACAGCCAGAGGAGTTTTCCATGAGCGACCGGACCACCCTGCGCCGCCTGCTGGCCGCCGGCGGCGCCGGCCTGGCCCTGGCCTTCGCCAGCCCCGCCCTGGCCGCCGCCGACAAGCCCGGCGAGGGGATCACGGTGACCCCCGCCACCAGTTCCATCGCCGAAGAGATCTTCCAGACCAAGATCATCATGACGGCGCTGGAGGAACTGGGCTACGACGTGAAAGAGCACGTCGAGCTTGAATACCCCACCATGCACCTCGGCATCGCCAACGGCGACATCACCTTCGCCACCACCCATTGGGACCCGTTGCACACGGCGTTCTACGACAAGGCTGGCGGCGCCGAAACCCTGTGGCGCTCCGGCGCTTACGTCTCAAATTCCCTCCAGGGCTACCTGATCGACCGCAAGACGGCCGAGGCCCACGGCATCAAGACCGTCGAGGATCTGAAGAAGCCCGAGATCGCCACGCTGTTCGACGCCGACGGCGACGGCAAGGCCGATCTGACCGGCTGCAACCCCGGTTGGGGCTGCGAGCGCGTCATCGAGCATCACCTGGACGAATACGGCCTGCGCGACACGGTCGAGCACAACCAGGGCAGCTATTTCGCGCTGATGGCCGACACCATGACCCGCTTCAAGAAGGGCGACCCGATCCTCTACTACACCTGGACGCCGCTGTGGGTGTCCGGCGTGCTGGTGCCGGGCGAGGACGTGCAATGGCTGGAGGTGCCGTATACCTCGCTGCCTGACGGCCAGGAGGCCAAGACCGAACTGGCCGACGGCCGCAACCTCGGCTTCGCCGTCAACGACCAGAAGATCATCGCCACCAAGGCGTGGATCGAGAAGAACCCGGCGGCCGCCGCCCTGTTCGAGGCGGCCGAACTGCCGGTCAACGACGTTTCCGCCCAGAACCTGAAAATGCAGAACGGCGAAGACAGCCAGGCCGACATCGAGCGTCACGCCAAGGAATGGATCGCCGCCAATCGCGCCACCTTCGACGACTGGCTGACCCAGGCCCGCGCCGCCGCCAGCGAAGGCTGAGCACCCGACCGTCGCCACCGCCACCGCCATGCCGTTGAGTCCCCGTCGGCGTGGCGGTGCGGTGTTTCACGCCTCGTCGGTGTAACGGGCGGCGATGGCGCGGAACTCCTCGGCGACACGCAGGAAGGCATCGACGATGTCGGGGTCGAAGTGGCCGCCGCGCCCTTCGATGATGATCGACACCGCCTTTTCGTGCGGGAAGGCAGGCTTGTAGACGCGGCGGCTGATGAGCGCGTCATAGACATCGGCCACCGCCATCAGCCGCGCCGACAGCGGAATGTCATCGCCCGCCAGTCCGGCCGGGTAGCCGCTGCCGTCCCATTTTTCATGATGGCCGGCGGCGATTTCCATGGCGTAGCGCAGAAACTCGACGCGATCCTCCGCCTGCCCGTCAAGGGCCGCCAGCAGCGCCTCGCGGCCGATGAGGGCGTGGCGCTTCATGATGGTGAATTCCTCGTCCGTCAGCCGGCCCGGCTTGAGCAGGATGGCGTCGGGGATGCCGACCTTGCCGATGTCGTGCAGCGGCGCCGACTTGAACAGCAGGTCGATGGTGCGATCGTCCAGGTGGTCGGCGAAACGGGGATGATCGCGCAAGGCTTCCGCCAAACACTGAACGTAATACTGGGTGCGGCGGATGTGATTGCCGGTCTCGTTGTCGCGGGTTTCGGCCAGTGAAGCCAGGGCGCGGATGGTGACATCCTGGGTCAGCACCACCTCGGCGGTACGCTGCCGCACCCGTTCCTCCAGCCGCCGGTTCTGATCGCGCAGGGCCGCCTGGGCGCGGCGGAGCGTAAGGTGGGTGGCCACCCGCGCCAGCACCACCGGCGGGCTGATCGGCTTGGTGATGTAGTCGACGGCACCGCAGGCGAACCCCTGCGCCTCGTCATGGGCCTGCCCCAAGGCGGTGACGAAGATCACCGGCAGTTCGGCGGTGCGCGGCTCCGCCTTGATGCGGCGGCAGACCTCCAGCCCGTCCATGCCCGGCATCATGACGTCGAGCAGCACGAGATCGGGCAGCACATCGCCGTCTAGCCGCGACAACGCTTGCGGCCCGTCCTTGGCGACCACCAGGGCGTAGCGGTCGCGCAGCAGGTCCACCAGAACCTTCACGTTGATCGGTTCGTCATCGACGATCAGGATGCGGGCCTGCCGCTGGTCATCTGCCTGTTCCATGCCTTCCCCTGCCTGTCGTCGCCGGCCTCAGCCGGCCGCCCGTGCCGCCACGTCGTCCAGGGCGGCCAGCGCGTCCTCGAAATCGAAATCCTCGGCCAGCCGCGCCAGCCGCCGCGCCGCCGCCTCGGCGGCGGTGCCGGTCAGCAGCGCCGCCAACTGCGTCGCCGTCTCGCCCGCCGCCGGATCGAAGCGGCAAAGCTGATCGCGCAGCGCCGCCAGCCGTGCCTCCACCGCCTCCGGCGAGCGCTGCCCGCCCTCCGCCAGCGCGGCCGGGTGGACGGTCGGGATCACCTGCCGAATGCCGGTCTGGACGGTATCGGCGGCGGCGATTGCGTCGATCATCAGCGCGTCGGCCATCACCGTGTCGGGCGCCCTGCCGCGCGCCAGCGCCTCCAGCCGACCGGCCACATCGGCCAATACGACGGCGCCCAGCGTGGCGGCGGTGCCCTTCAGCGTATGGGCCGTCGCCGCCACCCCGCCCCACCCCTCGGCCGCCAGGATGTCCGGCAGACGATGGACCTGCGGGACCAAGGTGGCGGAGAAATCGGCCAACAGCCGCAGCAGCAGCCGGTCGTTGTGGTTAAGGTTACGGCGCGCCACCGCCAGATCGAGCCCCGGCACTTGTTCCGGCAGTTCCGCGTCCGCCTGACCGGCGGCGACAGCGGCAGGAGCGGCGGCCGGTGCCGGGTCCGGGGCCGACGCCGACGCCGACACCCAGCGCGACAAGACCCGCGTCATCTCCGCCAGGTCGATGGGCTTGGCGAGATGATCGTTCATACCAGCCGCCAGACAGCGTTGGCGGTCGCGTTCCATGGCGTGGGCGGTCATGGCGATGATCGGCAGGTCGGTGAGGCCGAGGTCATCACGGATGCGCCCAGTGGCCTCGAAGCCGTCCATGCCCGGCATCTGCACGTCCATCAGAACGGCGGCGAAGTCGTGCGGATAGGCCAGACGCTCAAGCGCCGCCTGTCCGTCACCGGCCACGCTCACCTTGGCCCCCAGGGCTTCCAGAAGCTCGGTCGCCACCAGTTGATTGATGGCGTTATCCTCCACCAGCAGCAGGTGATGACCGGCAAGCGGTGGGATGGCGGCCTTGGCGGGGGCGGCGGTGACCGCCGCCGGCGCGACGCTGGGGCCGCCGATGTGCAGCGCGGTCATCAGGGCATCAAGCAGGCTCGATGGCGTCACCGGCTTTTCCAGCACCGCGTCGACCGTCGTCGCGCCCAGCATCTCCACCAGGTCGTCGCGGCCAAAGGCGGTCAGCATGATGACCGGCGCGGTGATGCCGCCGGCCCGCAGGCGTTGCAGGGTGGCTACCCCATCGAGGTTGGGCATCCGCCAATCCAGCAGAATGATATCCACCTCCGGCCCGGCGTGGCGCAGGCACTCCAGCCCATCCGCCGCCGTCTGGGTATGCAGGCCGAAGCGGGTCAGGATATCGGCAGCGATGGCGCGGGCGGCGGCGCTGTCGTCCACCACCAGCGCCCGCTTGCCGGTGAGGCTGTGCGGTACCGCCGCTTGGGGCGAGGCCGCATCGGCGGCGATGCCCACCGGCAAGGTGACGGTGAAGGTGGTGCCGACGCCGACCTCGCTCTCCACCGAGATGGCGCCGCCAAGCAATCCGGTCAGTTGCGAGGCGATGGCCAGACCAAGGCCGGTGCCGCCGAACCGCCGGGTGGTGGAACTGTCGGCCTGGGTGAAGGGGCGGAACAGCCCCGCCACCTGCTCCGGCGTCATGCCGATGCCGGTATCCTGGACGGCGATCTCCAGGCGGAATCCGCCGGCACCGTCGGGCTCGCCCCCGATGGCCACCACCACCTCGCCACGGGCGGTGAACTTGGCCGCGTTGCCCATCAGGTTGAGCAGGATCTGGTTGAGCCGCAGGGGGTCGCTGACCAGGGTGTCGGGCACCGCCGGGTCGATGTCGATGATCAGTTCCAGATCCTTGTCGCGGACACGCGGCTGGATGACCACCGCCACATCGTGCAGCAGGCGGGTGAAATCGAAGGGCACCCGCTCGATGGTCATCTTGCCGGCCTCGATCTTGGAAAAATCGAGGATGTCGTTGATCACGCTGAGCAGGGTCCGGGAACTGGCCTCGATCTTGGTCAGATAGTCGCGCTGACGCGGCGTCAGGGTGGTCTGGCCAAGCAGGTGGGACAGGCCGATGACGGCGTTCATCGGGGTGCGGATCTCGTGGCTCATGGTGGCCAGGAAGTCACTCTTGAAGCGGTTGGCCCGTTCCGCCTCCTCCTTGGCCCGCTGCAACTCGTCGGTGATCCGCTTGCGCTCGCTGACGTCCTTGTGGATCCCGGTGACGCGCACGGCGTTGCCCTCGGCATCGCTCGCCACCACCTTGCCGGCGCTGAGGATCCACACCCAATGGCCGTCCCTGTGGCGCATGCGGAATTCGACGTCGAAGGTCGCCGCCTCGCCGGCCAGATGACGGCGCAGCACCTCCGCCACCGGGCCGCTATCGTCGGGATGCAACAGGCGTTTCCAGGTGCCGCCATGGCTCGGCAGATCGCCGGGGGCATACCCCAGCATGGTGAACCACTGATCGCTGAAGAAGGCCTCCCCGGTCTGGGGATTCCAGTCCCACAGACCGGTGTCGGAGGCATCGAGCGCCACCTTCAGCCGGTGCTCGCTCTCCTCCAGGGCGCGCTGGATGCTCTTGCGCAGGGATATGTCGCGGAACACCCCGACCGAGCCGGTGATCCGGCCGTCCTCCATCAGCGGCACCGAGACCATGGACACCGGAAACAGGCTGCCGTCGCGGCGGGTGAAGTGCTCGTCCTCGCTCCGGTAGGTGCCGCCGCAACCGGTGGCGCACAGGGCAGGGCACTCGCTGGCCGGTAGGGGAGTGCCGTCGGCCAGCTGATAGTGGACGGCATCATGCAGACTGCGGCCGCGCAGGTCTTCCAACGTCCAGCCAAGCAGGCGCTCCGCCTCCGGGTTGAGGAAGGTGGTCCGGCCTTCCGCGTCCAGGCAGAAGACCCCCTCGCCGAGCGCATCGGTGATGCTTTGCAGGAAGCGTCGGCTGCCGTTGAGGTCGGCTTCCAGCCGCTTCTGCGCCGTGATGTCGGTGCGGATGGCGACGTAGCTTTCCGGCCGGCCGTCCGCCCCCGGCATGGGCACGATGGTCGCCGCCACCCAGTACAGATCACC
>JAEWWF010000029.1 GCA_023396465.1 Pseudomonadota bacterium | reverse complement strand
GTCTCGCCCTGGCGGTGGCGCTGGCGGTGCCTGAAACGCTGCGCTTCGCCGACCATCAGGCCAAGGCGGCCGCCGCCGCGGCCGCCGCCGAGCGGGAACGTGCCCTGGCCGCCGATCGCGATGCCGCCCGCGCGGCGCTGGAGCGGCTGGCCTTCCGGCCGCTGGAAGGGGGCGTCCGGTCCCCGGCGCAGGCGGCGCGGGTGATGGGGTTCCCCAGTGAGTTCGGCTGCACCAGCGATCAGGTGTCGCGACGCTTTCGGGAGCTGGCGCCGGTTTTCCATCCCGATACCGGCCTCGTCGCCTGCCCGGAGCGGATGCGCCAATTGATCGAGGCCCGCCGGGTGCTGCTGGATTTCGCCCGCACGAGCTGACGATGCCGGGGTCGGCGTGGCGGGGGTGGCTGTCGCCGGATCGCCGTGGGCGTGGTAGGATTTTCCACCAGGGGTAGATGCCTGCGAGGGGAGGGGCGGCCATGGCCGAGAGTTCGCTGACGGACCCGAAGGTGGTCGCCAAGCTCATCAAGGGCGCCTCCAAGGGCGTGTCCTTCGCTTTTGCTCTCGACAAGAAGGTGATGGCCGCCGACAAGTCGGCCTCGCCCGCCAAGGTCGCCCAGGCCCTGAAGGACGAGACCGGCAGCGGCAAGATCATCCTGGGGGAAGTGATCACCAGCGGCAAGGTCATCGCCTTCGACGTCAAGAAGGGCAGCGCCGGCAGCGCCGAAAAGCTGCTGGACGAGTGGACGCGCAAGAACGGCCTCAACGGCTACGACGCCATGGTCGGGCGGCTCGACGACGTCAAGGCGGCGGGCAACGACGAAGCCGACGGCGACGAGTCCGACAACCGCCTCTACCAGCCGCAGTTCATTCGCCGCTGCATCAAGATGGCGCGCGAGAAGCCGGTGCAGTTCGGTTTCGGCATCGCCGCCGAAGGCGACATGCTGGGGGTTCACCCGCGACGCAAGGGCAAGCAGATCGCCGCCCTCATCAAGCGCGAGACCGGGGCCGTGAAGATCGCCTTCGGCACCATCCTGCTCGACGGCCGGACGGTCAAGTTCACCTGCGAGAAGACACCGATCCCCGGCTTGAGGAAGCGCCTCGTGCGCTTGTTCAAGGGCTGGAAGCTGATCGTGCCGATCAAGGTGTTCGGGCCGGAAGGGGAGGTCAACGACGACGACGACGATGAGAAGGACGCCAAGGCGGCGAAGACCAAGCGCCCGACCCGGCCGGACAAGAACAGCATCGATGCCGGGGCGCTGGCCCGATGGATGCGCCGCAATGGCGTGCCCAAGGGTTTGCAGGCGTCGTTCACCAAGGCGTTGTCACGGCTGCATGATCCCAAGCTGCCGACCATTCCGCTTGCCACGCTCGATGCGGTTTACGCCAGCGTGGTGACGATCAAGGAAGAGGCCATGCTTGACCTGCTGGCGAAGCAACTGGCGCGGATCGAGGCCATCAAGCCGACGGACGATCCGAAAACCTTGCGCGCCATCCACGAGAACAGCGAGTCGGCGGTGGAACTGGCCCGCCGGACGCTGCCGGACAGCAAGCCAGTGGCGGCGGCGGTTCAGAAGCTGCGCGACCGGATGGCATCGCTCGGCCGTCTCATCAAGCAGATGGCGGCTGCGTGACGCCCAGAGTCGCGCGGCAAAGGGGTTCCCGTTTGGCGGGTGGGGACTGGGGGTATGCGTCCTGTGAAGGGTGGCGCTTGGCGCCATAAACTTCAGGATGTGTGAGGGTGGGACAATCCATCGTTTGGCGTTTGCTGCCCGTCGCGGAACGGAAACGTCCGTGGTAGTCTACCTCCCGTATTGGGGATCGTAGCACAAGGGGAGGTGCACTTATGGCCGCAAGTCCGATGACGGACCCGAAGGTTGTCAGCAAGCTCATCAAAGCCGCCGGCAAGGGAGTTTCTTTCGCCTTCGCCCTCGACAAGAAGGTGTTGGCCGCCGACAAGACGGCCTCTGCCGACAAGGTCGCGCAGGCGCTGAAGGCGGAAACCGGCAGCACCAAGATCATCAGCGGTGAACTGACGCTGAGCGGCAAGGTCGTCGCCTTCGACGTCAAGAAGGGCAGCGCCGGCGGCGCCGAGAAGCTGCTGGACGAGTGGCTGCGCAAGAATGGCCTCAACGGCTATGACGGCGTGATGGGCGGTGCCGACGACATCGACTCATCCGACGGCGACGGCGCCGAGGAGGAAGAGTCCGACAACCGCATGTACCAGCCGGCGTTCATCCGTCGCTGCATCAAGATGGCGCGCGAGAAGCCGATGCAGTTCGGCTTCGGCATCGGCGAGGATGCCGACATCCTGGGCGTCCATCCGCGCCGCAAGGGCAAGCAGATCGCCGCCCTCATCAAGCGCGAGACCGGCGCCGTCAAGATGGCCTTCGGCACCCTGACGGTGGAAGGCCGCCTGCTCAAGTTCACCTGCGAGAAACTGCCGCTGCCGGGCCTGAAGAAGCGCATCGTGCGCATCTTCAAGGGCTGGAAGCTGATCGTGCCGGTGAAGATCTACGGCCCCGACGGCGAGTTCATCGAAGAGGGCGACGACGCGCTGGATGCCGAGCTGAACACCGGCGGGGGAACCGACCTGGACGCCGATGAGGCGGACGGCGAAGAGGGCCGCGAGGACGAGGCGACGGAAGAAACCGCCGGCGGCACCGACAGCGACACCCGCCCAGATCAGACCGACGGCGGCGCCACCGACATCGCCGCCGCCTGGCGCGAGGCGCGGACGACCTATCTGGATGCCACCGACGAGATCAACGCTCAGATTTCAGCCTTGCAGGCGGCGCTCAAGCGCAGCGACGACGAGGAACTGGAAGCCATCGCCGAGTTTGGCCTGAACGGCGTCACCGGCAATTTCCGCGTGCCCATGATGGCCGCCATGCGCGACCTGGAAGGCGCCCGCGGCGCCGATGTGAAGAAGGCGGCGACCAAGCTGCTGGACGCCATCGGCAAGTTCCGTGCCCACATCGACGGCAGCGAGGAAATCGAGGCGGTCGACGACAATCCCTTTGGTGTGACGGTTTCCATCCGCAAGACGTTGGGTGGGGCCCTCGCAGACATGGAGAGCGTGCTGAAGAAGGTGGCCTGACGGCCCGCCGACTTTGCACCTGCGCATCTAGCCGAAGGATTGTTTCGACATGCCCAAGACGATTGAAGCGTTCAAGCGCGCTTTCCAGAAGAAGTTTTCCTCGAACGAAAAGAACTTTGATATCCGCAAAGGCAAGGTGGAGGCTGCTCTGACCGAGATGGCCGGCGCCGTCGCCCATCTGGAGAAGCTCGCCCATCCCCAGGCTGCCCAGTACAAGGCGGAATTGCAGAAGCTGCGTACCGCCGTCGCCAATGCCACCGCCCTTGCCAAGGCCGACGCCAAGACGGCGTTCAAGAACCTTGATGCCGTGAAGGACGAGGCCCGCGCCCAGGCCAAGGAAGCTCGCACCCTGGCGAAGAAGACGCCAATGCCGGTGGAGGTGCCGGGCGGCGGCGAGGCCAAACTCTACATGCCCGACATCCCCGGCTTCGGGAAGATGGACGACGGCAAGAAGGACAAGATCACCAAGGATCTCGCCCAGAAGATCGGCAAAGGCCGCGAGATGCTCGACACCGTGCTCTACGGTGATGACATCGACGACCTGCCGCCGCCGAGCCGCGAGGACGTCGCCAACCTGATGTGGGCGATCAAGTCCAAGGCGCAGGAAATGACCGGCGAGCCCTATGAACGCGGCGCGCTCACCATCCCCGATCCCGATAACCGCCTGCGCAAGTTCCTCGACAAGAGCATGGAGGTCTATGGCCGCGACAGCTCCCACCTCAAGGACCAGCAGGGGAAGACGGGCGGTCAGGCCCGCGGCATCGACTTCTATGAAGGGGTGAACGAAGAGGAAGGCGAGATCGAGAACGTCGATCTCCTGTTGCCCTCCGGCATGCGCACCGTGCTCTACCAGCAGGTGGAGACGGCGAAGGGCGAATCGCGGCTCTACCTCAAGATGGAAACCGAGTCGGCGCGCTTCAACCCGGCCTTCCGCAAGCGTGATGAAACGCCGGAAAGTCGTGCGCTGGTCAAGGAAGACGTGCCGCGCGCCATCCTCCACCTCGGCAACCTCATCAAGTCCATGGCAGGCATGAGCCAGGGCGAGGACAAGGACCTGAAGGGCTTCCGCGAAAAGGTCTCCGACAGCATCAAGGCGCCCTACAAGACCGCCCTTGATCTGGCCAAGAAGGGCAGCCCGGAGGCCTATGCCATCCTCAAGCGCGGCGCGGTCGAGGTGAACCAAATCTCCGCCAATATCGATGCCTTGGCAGAGGCCAAGGTGGCGGTGGACGAAAAGACCTATGCGGCGCTTTACAACGTCTACGACATCATCGCCAAGACCTATGGCGAGAAGGACATGGACACCCGCTACGGCGGCGAGGTGGTGGTCGACGACAACGCCCTGAAGGGCACGCTGGAGCCGGTGGACCCGACCGAGGCGCTGGCGACCATCGGCGGCCTGGTCGATGCCATCGACCGCCTCAGCTTCGATTACGACACCACCAAGACCTTGCGGGCCACCCTGGTGAAGATTCGCAAGACCGCCGACACCCTGCGCCGCACTCCGGCCATGCAGGACCAGGCGGTGGTCAAGGCCATGGCCGACCTCGACGCCAAGGCCGTCGATCTGGCGGAACTGGTGAAGCGGCGGGTGAAGTGGGACAAGGGCAGCATCGACAAGGGCACGCTGGCGCAATGGATGCGCCGCAACGGCGTGCCACGCGGCCTTCAGGAGTCCTTCGCCAAGGCGCTGTCGCGGGTCCATGATCCCAAGCTGCCGTCCATTCCGCTGACCACGCTTGACGCGGTATACGACAGCGTCGTGGTGATCAAGGAGGAGGCCATGCTTGGTCTTCTGGCCGGACAGCTTGGCCGCGTGGAGGCTTGCCAGCACACCGACGAACTGTCCGCGCTGCGGTCTGTGTACGAGGACTGCGAGTCGGCGATCCGGTTGGCCCGTCGGGCGCTGCCGGACAGCAAGGCGGTCAACTCCTCGGTGCTGCAACTGCGCGACAAGATGGGTCCGCTCGGGCGGCTCATCAAGCAGATGGCCGAGGTCTGATCCCGTCACGCCCGCCCCGGCCAAGTCCCAGGGGCGGGCGCGTATCGGTCGCGTGAAGGAGCCTGATCCATGGGCATGTGCGTCTGCATGGGCGCGACGACGCAATGTACGTTTGGCGCCGCGCCGTCTTCCCTGATGGTGCTGCCGGTCAACAAGACCATGACCGGCGTCATGCCGGCGGCCAACATCATGGACAACAAGCCGATGGTGAACGTGCTGCCGTTCGGCATGTGCATGAGCCCGTCCAATCCCACCGTGGCGGCGGCGACGGCGGCGGCGCTGGGGGTGCTGACGCCCATGCCGTGCATCCCGGTGACGGCGGCCCCATGGGTGCCGGGGTCGCCGACGGTGTTGATCGGCAACATGCCGACCCTCAACAACAGCTCCAAGCTGATGTGCAACTGGGGCGGCGTGATCCAGATCCTGGTGCCGGGGCAGGTGGCGGTCCAGGTGCCATAGGCCGGGCGTCCGGCTCTTGCGGCGGCGGACGGTCCCCCTATGGTGGGAGGGACCGCCGCACTGCCGCTGCCGGAGCCCGCCATGATCGACTGTCCCGCCGCTGTCCGCCCTCCCGACTCCGACCCGGAAGACCTCGCCGATGCGGCGGCGGAGGTGGTGGATTGCATGCGTGTTCTGGCCAAAGGCGGCTCCAACCTGGTGTTGGAGGCGCTTGGCGGACGCGAGTTCATTGAACTGGAGCACTATCCGCCGGGGGATATCCACGACCCGGAAACCCATGCCCAGGCCTATTTTCACGCCCATCCGCCGTCGCCGTCGCGACCGCACGATTTCGGTCATTTCCATACCTTCCTGCGCGGGCCGGCGCTGCCGCCGGGGGCGCCGCCGCTGGACCTGGCCGGCAACCGGCTCGACCGGCCGGCGGCGGAGGTGACGGCCCATCTCATCGCCATCGCCATGGACAACCTCGGCCGCCCCACCGCCCTGTTCACCACCAACCAGTGGGTAACCGACGAGACCCTGTATCCGGCGCCGGTGCTGACCCCGCTGCTGCCGTCCTTCGTTCTGGATCTGGCGCATCCGTCGTGGCCGCTCAATCGCTGGCTGACGGCCATGGTGGTGCTGTTCCGGCCGACTATCGCCGCCCTGCTGGCGGAGCGGGACGCGGCACTGGCGCGCGCCACCGTGGATGCCGGGGTTCCGCTGTTGCAGGATCGCGGTGTCGAGGTGCTGTCCTATCGCGCCATCGACCTGAATGCCCGGCTGGCCGAGGTACGGCGGGTGATCGGCCTTGAGGAATAAACACTAAAATAATGTATTAATATGTGATTTGACAAACCTTGATGTGCAAATTACATCCGATCCACGTTCTGGAATCGGAGGTCCGCATGCGCAAGCTGTTGTTCGTTGCCCTCGGCACTGTGTTTGCGGCTCAGGCCGCCCAGGCCGCCCCGCTTACCGACCGTCCGCTGGTGGATGTGGTCTGGCTGGAGGAAAACCTCGGCGCGCCGTCGCTGGTGGTGCTCGACATCCGCGACACGCCGAAGGATGCCGCCGACCTCTACGCCGCCGGCCATGTGCCGGGCGCGGTGTCGGCGCCTTACGCCACCTATGGCTGGCGGGCGGAAGTGAACGGCACCCCCGGCATGCTGCCGCCGGTGGAAACCCTGGAGGAGCGCATCGGCGCCCTCGGCATCACCCCGGACACCCATGTGGTGATCGTGCCGGCCGGTGCCAACGCCACCGACTTCGGCAGCGCCACCCGCGTCTACTGGACCTTCAAGGTGCTCGGCCATGACGAGGTCTCGGTGCTGGAAGGCGGGCACAAGGTCTGGGCCGATGCCGGCAAGCCGCTGTCGACCGACGCGGTGACCCCCGCCGCCGCCAGCTTCAAGGCCGACTTCCGGCCCGAGATGGTGGCCGGCGTCGCCGAGGTGCGCGCCGCCCTCGCGAACGGCACCGAGCTGATCGACGCCCGCCCGACCGAGCAGTACCTCGGCCAGTCCAAGGCGCCGGTGGTGCAGGCGCCGGGCGCCATTCCGGGCGCCGCCAACATCGCCAACGACCTGTTCTACAATGCCGAAACCGGCCGCTTCGCCGACAAGGCGAGCATCGAGCGGCTGCTCGACCAGGTCGGCGTGAAGAAGGACGAGCCGCAGATCGCCTACTGCAACACCGGCCACTGGGCGTCCATCGCCTGGTTCGGGCTGAGCGAGGTGGGCGGCAACAAGGCGGTCACCATGTACGACGGCTCCCTGGCCGAATGGGCCAAGGACCCGGCCAACCCCATGGTCGTCTACGGCGCCGCCAACTGATGTCAGGCAGCCTTGATCGGACCCGATCAAGGCAGCGCCCTCAGGTGCCGGGCGGCCGCTCCTCGCGGCCTTGGCTCTCGCCGCATAAGCGGCGGCGCGCGGTCGCGCTTGCCAAGCTGCAATGAGCTGCCCTCATTGCAGCTTGGTATGAGCCCCTCCAGCGGCCCATCCGTTCGGCGCGGCAGCCGTTCAAGGACAGCTTTGCCGCGCGGTGACGTCTTTTCCGGTTCAGGGATCATCGCAGCATGACCACCTCCGTCTCCTCGGGTGCCGCCCTGCCGCGCGGCGGCTGGCGCGGCGTGTCCTTCGACCACGGTCCGGCGGCCTTCGCCGGCGCCGCCCTGGTGCTGGGCGCCCTTGCCATCTGGCAGGCGGTGGACCTGCGGCAGGCGGTGCTGTTCGTCATCGGCGGCGGTCTCGGCATCACCCTCTACCACGCCTCCTTCGGCTTCACCGGCGGCTGGCGGCGGCTGGTGGTGGAAGGGCGCGGCCGGCCCATGCGGGTGCAGATGCTGATGATCGGCCTGACGGCGCTGGTGTTCATGCCCCTGCTGGCCGGCAGCGAGGCCTTCGGCCAGCCGCTGGTGGGGGCTCTGGCGCCGGTGGGCGTGTCGGTGCTGGTGGGGGCGGCGCTGTTCGGCCTCGGCATGCAGCTGGGCGGCGGCTGCGGCTCCGGCACCCTGTTCACGGTGGGCGGCGGGTCGAGCCGCATGCTGGTGACGCTGCTGTTCTTCATCGTCGGCGCCGTGCTGGGCAGCTGGCATCTGACGTGGTGGCTGGCGCAGCCGTCGCTGCCGGCCATGGCGCTGGGCGACCTGATCGGCGTGCCGGGCGCCCTGGCGCTGACCCTTGCCGGTCTGGCGGCGGTGGCGTCGGTGACGGTGTGGATCGAGCGCCGCCGTCATGGCAGCCTGGAAACCCCCGCCGCCGCCGAGCGCCATAGCCTCGCCCGCCTGCTGCACGGCCCCTGGCCGCTGCTGGCCGGCGCGCTGCTGCTGGCGGTGCTCAACATCGCCACCCTGCTGATCGCCG
>JAEWWF010000363.1 GCA_023396465.1 Pseudomonadota bacterium | reverse complement strand
GCGCCGAACACCTGGAACGACGGCAGGGTGAAGGCAACCACCGCCGCCGGCACTGTTGCTGCTCCCAGCCACGGCCGCAGCACCCCCGCCGCCAGCGCTGCCGCCGCCGCCACTTGCAGCATGGCGGCAAGGCGCATCCAGGCGAACCAACCGGGGCTGTCGGGGCCGTCGTATCCCCAGTCGATCAAGATGCCCGCCAGGGGGCGGCCGGTGGCCAGCAGCCACGGGTTGGGGGCGCGGAAGCCATCCACCATCAGCAGGGCGTAGTCGTCCGACAGGCCGAAACGGAACATCAGGCTGGGCAGCAGAGTCGCCAGCACGGCGACGAAGGTCACGGCCATGCCGGCGCGACCAGAACCGTCGGTGAGGGCTGCGGCAAAGGGTGGAGTGGAACGGAGCACGGGTGGGGCGGCCGGAAGCAATTGCGGGGAAGCGGCGGGCGGCGCGGATCACACCATACCACCCCCGCCGGTGCAACGGCCTCCACCGGCGTAAGGGCGCTTGCCAAGGGGCGGTGGATGCCTCACCCTGCCGCCGCCCTTTCCGCGAGATATCAGGCGAGCCTCCTGCCGTGCCGAAACTCGACCGCTCCGCCGTTTCGGACCACGCCCCGACGTGCCGGCCCGGCCCCGGCTGGTGGGCGGCCGTGGCGGCGGCGGCGGTGGCCGCGCTGGCCGCCATCGCTTTCGCCCTGTGGTTCACCAGCGCCGAGCAGCGCATCTTTGCTTACGATTTCGTCGGCTATCAGCGCATGACCGAGGCCGCCCTGGCCGCCTGGCGGGAGGGGCCGGCGGCCTGGGGCGTGGCGGTGCGGGCGTCTTTCGCCACCGATTATCCCATCCTGTTCACGGCGCCGCTGCTGCCGCCGCTGCTGGTGCTGGGCGATGGCCGGGCGGCGGTGGTGGCGGCGTTGACGCTGGTCTACCAGATCCCCTGGGCGCTGGCCGTGGGGGCGGTGGCGGCGGCGCTGCTGCCAGCCGAGCGGCGCGAGCGCAAGCCGCTGGCCTTCGCGCTCGGCGTGGTCCTGGCGCTGCTGCTGACCGCCGGATGGATCCCGACCCTGCAAGCGCGGCCGGACATTGGCGCGGCGGCACTGGTGGCGGCGGCGGTGGCGGCGTGGCTGGCCGATGCCGGTTTGCAGTGCTGGCGCACCGGGCTGATCCTCGCCCTTTGCCTCGGCTTTGCGGTGTTGGTGCGGCGGCACTTCGCCTATCCGGCCCTGCTGGTGCTGGCGACCGCCGGCGCCGGCGTCCTGTGGCTGAGCGGCGGCGCCCCGCGGCCGTTGCTGCGCGGCGGGATGGTGCTGGCGCTGGCCGGCGGCGGTGCCCTGGCGGTGATGCTGGTGGTGGCACCGGACTTCGTGCTGCGCATCGCCGCCGGCGACTATGCCGACCTTTACAGCAGCTATGAAAAGCCGCCGCTGACCGGTGCCGCCTTCTTCGCCGGTGCCTTCGGGCTGGTGACGTTGGCGGCCGCCGGTGTCGGTTTTGGCCTCGGTCTACGGCGCGGCGGGTTGCTGGAGCGGCGGCGGGCGGTGCTGCTGCTGGTTCTGACGATGGCGTGGCTGGCGGTGTGGCTGGTGGTGGTGAAGCAGCCCAATCCCCATCGTACCATCCACCTGCTGCCGCTGCCGGTGGTGGCGGGACTGGTCGCGCTGGCGCTGGCGTCCGCCAGCGCCACGATGCGGTGGCGGGCGGTGATGGCGGTGACGATGGCGGCGGCGGTGCTGTTCGCGGTCAGCGTCTGGCCCGGTGACCATCGTATGCCGCCGGAGGAAGCCTCCTCCACGCGCCTCGGCTTGCTGGCGCGGCCGTTCGTGCCGGTGGTAGAGGCTGATCGGGCGCAGGTGCTGGCTGTGGCGGAGGCTCTGCGCCGTCATGGCGCCGATGGGGGCACCGCCATCCTGGTGACGGCGGCCTCGCGGGCGATCAACGCCAGCCGCCTTGACAGTGCGGATCGTCTGCTGCGGCCGGAGGCGCCTCGGCTTCCGTTCCTGACCATGCCGCAGGTCGATTCGGTGGCGCCGTTGCCGCTGTCGTGGCTACTCCAGGCGCAGTGGGTGGTGACGGCGGCGCCGCCGCAATACCATCTGGCGGCGGCGGAGCAGGATGTTGTGCGCCTCGCCAACGCCGCCCTGACCGACGCCGGTCCGCTGGCGGCTGATTTCGAGGCGGTGGACAGTCTGCCGGTTGGCGATGCCACCCTGACCCTGTGGCGGCGCCTCAGGCCCACCGATGCCGTCACGGCGGCCCGGGCGGCGGCGGCCATGGTCGCGGCGGCGGGGGACGCCCTGCCGGCGCAGCAAGGGCCGCTGGCGGTGGTCGCCAGCCCCTTCCCGGCGGAGCAGCGGCCGGCGGCGCTTGTCACCCATCCGGGCACGCGGGCGGAGCCGACGGTGCTTGCCCTGCTGCATCCGCGCGCGGTCTTGCACGGTCGTATCGTCTTCGCCGATCCGGCCTGCGTGGGAGTGGTGCTGGCGACTTCTCCCGGCGATACGGTGACGCTGCGGCCCGGTGAGGGCGACGGCACTTTTTCGCTGCCTCTTCCGCCGGTCGCCGCAATGACAGCAGCGGCGCCGGCCGAAGCCGTGCCGCAGCTGCTGACCCTGACCGGAACGGGCCCGGCGGGGGATGCCATCGCCTATTGCTCCGTCATCCTCGCGGTCGCGCCCGGCTCTCGTTAGGGTGGTTCCGCGTTCAGGCGAGGTGGGCCTGCACGCCGCTCACGTCGGTGACACCGACCAAGGTGACGGTATTGGCGCCGCCCCAGGCGATCACCACCCCTTCACTGCCGAGGACCACGCTGCTTGTGGCGGTGATGCCGGCCAGGCGGTCGGTGCCGAGCAGGAAGTCCATGACGCGGTCGTTGCCGCCGCCGGACATGTCGAACGTGTCGGCGCCCAGGTTGCCGTACAGTACGTCGTCGCCCAGGTTGCCATAGAGCGTGTCGTTACCCTGGCCGCCGAACAGGGTGTCGTTGCCCTGGCCGCCGAACATCAGGTCGGCCTCCAGGTTGCCGTACATGAGGTCGTCGCCCATGTTGCCGTAAACCTGATCGGCGCCCTGGCCGCCGAACAGGATGTCGGCGTCCTGGCCGCCGTAGAGGGTGTCATCCCCCAGGTTGCCGTAGAGCACGTCGTTGCCGGTGTTGCCGTACAGGATGTCGTTGCCGCCCAGGCCGGACACGGTGTCGTTGCCGGCCCCGGCGAAGACGATGTCCGCCGCCTCGGTCATGCTGCGGGCGTCGTCGCCGTCGGTCAGCGTGGTGGTGGCGGCCGAGACCACGTTGTAGAGGTATTGCAGCGCCTTGACGTCCCACTCCCGGAAGGTGGAGTACGGACCGCCGACGTCGGTGTAGGACATGACGGTCAGGCTGGTGTTGTCGGTCCCGGCGGGCAGCGCATGGGGCGCCTCGAACGGATGGTCGAGGCCGAGGGCGTGGCCGATCTCGTGCAGCAGGACTTCGTATCCGGAGGTGCCGGCCACCGGCGTGGACAGCGAGGAATCAAAGACATTGCTGTTGTCCAGGTACACCACGCTCGGCGACATGCCGGTCATGTAATAGGCCATGCCGGCGATGTTGTCGGCGTAGTCGGCGGTGCCGAAGTAGATGTCGGCCGTGAGATCGCCGGAGGATGCCATCGCCACCGGCACCCCGACCACCTGGCTGACATGGGCCATGATGGTGTTGGTGGCGGCGATCTGGGCCGAGCTCATCGGCACGAAGCCCGCCGGCACGTTGCTGCCCGGCAGCACCGAGGCATGCAGGTTGGACTGCATGATCACATAGTCGATGCTGCCATCGGCGGGCCACGGCGATGGCCGCTGCCAGTCCCAGAGGATGAGGGAATTGATGACTGGATCGCTGCTCAGCGGCAGCATGAAGTTGGCAAGCGCCATTTACTGGTGTTCCCCCTTGCGAAGATGCCCCACGGCACGGCGTGGGGCGTAGTGCGCAAGGATCATGCCATAGGATGAGAGACGCCTGTAGAGCCCTTGAACGACCGCTCAGGCCAGCCGTGTCCACGGCCGGCGGGCGGCATAGTCCCGCTCGGCGGCTTCGATCCGGGGCAGCCGGGATTCGGTTTCCCCGATGTCGTCGAGGCCGAGCAGCAGGCGGCGGCGGCTGGCCGGATCAAGGGTGAAGGCCAGCGACAGGGCGCCGGCGGTGATCGTCCCGCCGTCCAGGTCGACCGTCACCGACTCGGTCGAATGCGCGTTCAGAAGGTCGGCCAGCCGGGCGTGTTCGGTGGCCGGCAGTTCCACCGGCACCAGACCGTTGCGCACGGCATTGTTGCGGAAGATGTCGGCGATGCGGGTGGACACCACTACCTTTATGCCGGCGTCCACCAGGGCGTAAACCGCGCCTTCGCGCGACGAACCGCAGCCGAAGTTGTCGCCGGCCACCAGCACCAGCGGCGGCTCGCCCGCCGTGTTGAGCGGAAAGTCCGGCTTGAGGGCGCCGGCGGCGTCGCGCCGCAGATCGTGCAGCAGATAGTCGCCGTATCCGTCCTCGCCGCCGCGCGGCTTGCGCAGGAAGCGGGCGGGGATGATCTGGTCGGTGTCGATGTTGTCGACCAGCAGAACGGCGGCCCGGCCGGTTTCACGGACGAAGGGGGTCATGCGGACGCCTCCGGCGGCAGAAGGGGGCGGACGTCGGTGATGCGTCCGGTGACGGCGGCGGCGGCGGCCATGGCCGGGCTCATGAGGTGGGTGCGGGCGCCCTTGCCCTGACGGCCGGGGAAGTTGCGGTTGCTGGTGGAGGCGCAGCGTTGGCCCGGCCCCACCATGTCGCCGTTCATGGCGACGCACATGGAGCAGCCGCTGTCCCGCCATTCGGCCCCGGCGGCGCGGAAGATGTCGGCCAGCCCCTCGGCCTCGGCCGCCGCCTTGACGACCGTGGAGCCGGGGACGATCAGGGTCCGCACGCTCACCCGTCGGTCGCGCAGCACGGCGGCGGCCTGTCGCAGGTCTTCGAGGCGGGAGTTGGTGCAGGAACCGATGAAGGCGACGTCCACCGGCGTCCCCGCCACGGCGGCACCGGCCTCAAGGCCCATGTAGGCCAGCGCGTCGGCGAAACGGCCGTCGGGGGCGTCCGGCACCCGGCCATCGACCGCCACCACCTGTTCCGGGCTGGTGCCCCAGGTGACCATGGGCGCGAGGGTGGCGGCGTCGAGCGTCACCTCGCGGTCGAAGACAGCCTCGGAGTCGGAAGCGAGCGTCCGCCACCACGCCACGGCGGCTTCCCAGGCGGCGCCGGTGGGGGCGTGGGGACGCCCCTTCAGCCAGGTGAAGGTGATGTCGTCGGGTGCCACCATGCCGGCGCGGGCGCCGGCCTCGATGGTCATGTTGCAGAGGGTCATGCGGCCCTCCATGGACAGCGCCGTCACCGCCTCGCCGGCATATTCCACCGCATGGCCGGTGGCGCCGCCGGTGCCGAGGGTGGCGATG
>JAEWWF010000261.1 GCA_023396465.1 Pseudomonadota bacterium | reverse complement strand
GCCGGCAGGCTGTCGTCGAAGGCGCGCAGGTTGACCGACACCAGATCGGACGGCACGCCGTGGACAGGCACCTGATAGGGCCCCTGGCGCACCGGCGAGCCGCGCAGTTCCGCCTCGTAATAGCCGGTGAAGGTGCCGTCACGGCTGCCGGTGGCGGCATCGGCGACGGCAAAGGGGGCGAACCAGGTGGTCAGCACCTGCCGCAGCCGGACGCCATCGCCCAACGGCACCGCCAGAACAGCGGCGCAGGCATCACGCCAGGCCGCGGCGCCGGGGAAGGTGGCGCGTGCCTCTTCGGTCAGGAACTCGGGCGCGGCGGGGTAACTGTTGCCGCGCGCCATGCGGTCGCAGGACGAGCGCAACGCTGGCATGGCTTCGTCCAGCCCGTCAGCCTGCCAGCCGGGCAACGCCTGGAAGCTGGTGCGCTCCAGGCTCGCCCGCGGCACCTCCGGCTTGGGGGTCGGCGGCGGCTCCTCGCCGCAGGCGGTGAGCAGCAGGGCGAGGCCGGCGCCAGCGGCGAGCCGGCGCACCGCCGCAGTCAGACGGACCGGAGGCAGACGCATGACGGAATGGCTCACTCGGGCGCGGTGGTGGCGACAAGCTGCCAGTTGGGATCGGGATTGCCGGTGTCGCGGGCGAAGGTCCACACGTCGGTGACGTCGACCGATTCCTTTTCGTGACCATCGACGACGGCGCCGGAAGCGTCGCGCACCACGTTGATCTGCTCGCTCTGGAACAGCACGGTGACGACGGCATCGCGGCCGCGCATGACCGCGTCGCGGATTTCCAGCCGCTTGATGCCAAGGATGCGGGCCTCGCGGGTCTCACCGGCGGCGCGCTCGGCATCGATGGCGGCCACGAAGTTCCGGTACACCTCGTCGGCCAGCAGCGGCCGCAGGGCATCCTTGTCGCCCTGGGCGAAAGACTCGACGATCATCTCGAAGGCGGCCCGGGCGCCGCGCAGGAAACCGTTGGGCTCGAACGACGGATCGGCGGCGTTGATGGCACGGATGCCAGGCTCGATGGCCGTGCCGGCATAGGGGCCAAGGTCGAGATCCTCCTCCTGCGGCGCCGGTTTACGGCCGGGCAACTCGATCACGTTGCCGCGATCGTCCGTCGCCGGCCCCTGCCGCTTGGCGGCATAGCGCTGCTCCGCCTGCTGGCGGCGCATCTCCTCGTCGCCGGTACGGCGGCCAAGCACGCTGCGCAGACGCAGGATAAGGAACCCGGCGACCAAGGCCAGGAAGATGATATCGACGAACTGGAATCCTTCGTTCATCAGACGGCTGCCGCTCCACCCCAGGGCTGGACCAGCCCCCTCCGCTACGCTACATGGAAACGGCGGGACGGACAAAGCAATCCGCCGGCCGACACATGGAGGGGGCCCACACTCGTTCCCCCGTAAATAAGCCGCGAGAAGGCAAAGGGCAAGCATGCCACTCTTCATTCTGGGCTTGTTCATCGCCCTACCGATCATCGAGATCGCCACGTTCATCCAGGTTGGCGACCGGATCGGCCTGTGGCCGACCATCGCCGCCGTCATCGCCACCGCCCTGGCCGGCACCCTTCTCCTGCGCCACCAGGGCCTCGCCACCCTGCGACGGGCGCAGGAGGCGATGGCGCGGGGAGAGGCCCCGTTGCGGGAAGTGTTCGACGGCGCCTGCCTGCTGATCGCCGGTGTGCTGCTGCTGGTTCCCGGCTTCGTCACCGACGCGGTCGGCCTTCTGCTGTTCCTGCCGCCGGTGCGCGGCTGGCTGCGCGGCGCCGTGGTGCCGGCCTTGGTGAAGTCGGGTCGGATGCAGTATTCCGCCACTTTCCAGGGCGACGTCAGCCAGGAACCGCGGGGGCCCGCGGCCCCGCCACGCCGCCCCTATGAGATCGAGGGTGAGTTCCGCGAGGTCGACCAGCCTCCCCGCGAGGACGGCTCCTCCGGCGACGACGACATGCCGCCAAGACCCGGCCCTCCGCGAGCCTGACGCCGCGCCCAGGTCAACCGGCCAGGGCATTGACCCCAGGTTAACGACGGGCGACCCGAGGATTGAGGCGAGGGGGTCTGGATTATTCCATCCGGCGCATTTCCGCCTGGGGCTGGCATCGAGCTCGGTCGATGAAACCGAAGCCGATCACCTCGGCGATCTTGCGCGGAAGATGGTCCACCGGAACGAGCGACTCCGGCGTCACCACCTCCAATTCCGTCCGCGGCGGAGGCGGCTTCTTGAGCATGCCCCCACTGAATCAAAGCCCCCGCGATCATGCGAGGGCTTTGCCAGCTGCCTGCGGAGAAGGCCGCTCAGGCCTTCTCCTCCTTCTCCGGGTGATACTTGGTCAACAGCGGGATCAGCGTCAGGCTGAACACGATGGTCAGCGGCATGATTCCGAACACCTTGAACTGCACCCAGACATCGGTGGGGAAGCTGCGCCAGACGACTTCGTTCAGGATCGCCAGCAGCACGAAGAACCACGCCCATCGCCAGGTCAGCTTGCGCCAGCCCTCGTCCGTCAGGTGGAAAGCGGCGTCGAACACGATCTTCAACACGTTCTTGCGCAAGCCCAGGCTGACGAACAGGGTCAACGCGAACAGGGCGTTGACGATGGTGGGCTTGAGCTTGATGAACAGTTCGTCCTCCAGCAGGATCGTCAGCCCGCCGAAGCCGATGACGAAGACGCCGGAAATCAGCGGCACCGCCGGCAGGCGGCGGACCAGTGCCCAGGTGACGGCCAGCGAAATCACCGTCGCCACCACGAAGGCGGCGGTGGCCGGGATGATGCCGAATTTATTGTTGCCGACGAAGAACACCACCAGCGGCCCGGCCTCCAGCAGCAGCTTCAGCCACTGATTCATGGCCGGCTTCGGCGGCGCGGCGGGGGTATCGGTGGCGGGGGCAGCGGGCGGGATTTGGGGATCGGCGCTCACGCCTCGTCCTCCCGGTGGCTGGCGTCAGTGACGGAACGACCCTTGAAGCCGCTGGCGATGACATACAGCTCGGCGCTGTCCTTGCGGCTGGCCGGCGGCTTGGCATGGCGCACTGTCTCGCACGACCGCTTCATGCGGGCCAGAAGGTCGCCCTCCGTGCCGCCCTGGAACACCTTGCAGACGAAGGTGCCGCCGGGGGCGAGCACGTCCTCGGCGAAGTCCCAGGCCAGTTCCAACAGGTTCATGATACGCAAGTGATCGGTGGCGGGGTGGCCGGTGGTGGGGGCCGCCATGTCCGACAGCACCACGTCCGCCGGCCCGCCGAGCGCTGCCTTGAGCACGTCCGGCGCGTCGTCGTCGTTGAAGTCCTTGGTGATGCAGGTGGCGCCGGGCACGCTCTCCCACTCCAGGATGTCGAGGCCGACCACCTGGCCGCCGCCGGGCTGGCCGGCCTTCACCCGCTCCACCGCCACCTGGGTCCAGCCGCCGGGGGCGGCGCCCAGGTCGACAACGCGGGTGCCGGGGCGCAGGAAAGTGAAGCGGTCGTCCAGCTCGATCAGCTTGAAGGCGGCGCGGGACCGCAGGCCGCGCGCCTTGGCCTCGGCGACGTAGGGGTCGTTCAGCTGGCGCTGCAACCACGCGGCCGAGGATTTGGACCGCTGCTTGGCGGTCTTCACCCGTACCGTCAGCTGCCGGCCGCCCGTATTGGCGACCGCCCCCGCCGCGGAGCGCCGGGCGCCGCCGCGGGAGGAGGTGGGCTTGCGTGTCATGATCGTTATGCAACCTCCATGGCATCGACCCGCATGAGGTCGAGCAGCATGCCCTCGCGCAGGCCGCGGTCGGCGACGCGCAGGCGTCCCACCGGCCACAGCTCGCACAGGGCTTCAAGAATGGCACAGCCCGACAGCACCAGATCGGCCCGCTCCCGCCCGACGCACGGCTGTTGCGCGCGTTCACGCAAGGTCATGCAGCACAGGCGGCGGCTGACGTCGAAGATGTCGGCGAAGTCGATGCTGATGCCGTCGACCAGCGACCGGTCATACCGCTTGAGCCCCAGGTGAACCCCGCCAAGGGTGGTGACGGTGCCCGAGGTGCCGAGCATCTGCACCTCGCCCCGCCGCACCCGGTCGGCCAGCGTGTACATGGACTCGAACGGCCGCAGCAGGTGAACCACCCGCTCCTTCACCGCCCGGTAGGTGCGGGCGCACAGGTCGCCACCGCCGCATTCCTCGGCCACGGTGACGACCCCGAGCGGCAGGCTCGCCAACCCCTGGACATCAAGCACGCCGCCCGGCCGCACCTCCACCCACAGCAGTTCGGTGGAGCCGCCGCCGATGTCGAACACCAGGGCGTAAGGAATGTCGGCATCCAGCAGTGGCGCGCAGCCAGCCAGCGCCAGCCGCGCTTCCTCGGCCGGAGAGATGGTTTCGAGGCGCAGGCCGGTGCGGCGACACACCTCGTCCAGGAAGTCGGGGCCGTTCTTGGCCCGACGGCAAGCCTCCGTCGCCACGGTGCGGGCGGCGGTGACGCCTCGGCGGTGCATCTTGTCGGCGCAGTGGGACAGGGCCTCCAGGGTACGGTCCATGGCCGCCCGCGACAGCTTGCCGCTGCCGGCCAATCCTTCGCCGAGGCGGGTGATGCGCGAGTAGCTGTCTATCACCCGAAAGCCGTCCGGCGTCGGCCGGGCGACCAGCATACGGCAATTGTTGGTCCCAAGATCGATGGCGGCATAGACGCCATCGCCATCCGCTGCACCGAGGCTGCGCCGCACTGCCGGACCGTGTCCGGCCACCGGATGTCCAGCGCTGATCACACCCACGGTTCCAATCGGTCCTCGATCATCGGCCGCCCCTCCGCTGCCGGCGGCGGCCCTTGGTTACGCTTTCCTTATAACCTATAGCACCACGCCCGCCGATGAAACCCCACCACGACCGGAAACCGCTCCCGCCAGCGCCACGGCGACGGCGGGAAAGAGAAAAAACGTGAAAAAAGGTGTTTACAGCCCGGAACCCCGATGCTAAATACGCGGCCTCTTCCGGGGCGCTCCGCTCCAACGATGACCCGGAAGGATCCCTGGTGGGGGATAGTTTAATGGTAGAACTGCGGACTCTGACTCCGTTAGTCCAGGTTCGAGTCCTGGTCCCCCAGCCACATAAAACCCGCAGAAAGCCTCGGCTTCTGCGGGTTTTTCGTTGCGCGGGTAGCAACTCGTGGCCGCGATCACGAGCAGCCGTAACATAAGGTGCTTTCCCTGCGAGTTCGTGGCCGAGCGTGGGCTACGGTGCGCTACACAGACTTGATCGCCGAAATGAAAATAGTCGCGGCGTGGTCGGTGCCCTGAAGGCACCCGTGGATGACGCCAAGGTCCATCGCATGCCGCCCCGCTGGCGTCGACGGGAACTGAGCGGGACCGAAGAAATCTTCTCCGAATACGCCCAATATCTTTCAGCGCGACTGAGAGAGGCATAGTTGCAGACATTGACTCTCGACACGGGATGGCGGCAACTCGCCTCGCATCAACTTCCACAGCACTTCTTGTATTTCTTACCGGATCCACACGGACAGAGATCGTTGCGCCCGGCCTTCGGCGCTCGCCGCGGCGCGCTCCCCACCCCGGCGTCCATGGGGAACGGCTCCCTGAATTTCTCGGCCTCATGGCAGAGAGACAGGAGCATCGCCGGCATTTCCTTTTGCAGGATGTGCCGAAGCTCATTCCGTGTCTTCTCGTCAAAGGTGTCTCCGGCGGGAGACGACGAGGCCGCCAGCAGGCCGCTCATGACTCTGGAGGCGAGGGCGGATCTCTCCGTGAAATCCCAGGCGTCCGGTTCCATGGTCGCCATTCCCATGAGGAAGCCGTCTGCCCATTCGGCGACATCGGGGCCGCCGGCGTCGTCGAGGAACATGATGGGCGCGGGTCTGCCGGCCTCGAAGTCGCTGATGATCTGGTTGTACCGGGACATGGCGATCTGAAGGAGGCGGTTCAGTTGGCTGACGTCATCGAAGTCCGGCTCCCTGTCCCCCCAGATCGCCCCGATCCACGCTGAGGGCGAGTGGAACCTGGGGCAGATGATGTAGGCGGTCATGAACCCGTCGAGTTCCGAGAGACTCATGCGTGTTTCATCCGCTTCAAGGAACGCCGCCAGTTCCTCCAGATCCTCCTTGAAGACCTTCTTCTGCACCATTGGCTGCGGGCCATCAGTGCCCCCGGTGTCCGGCATGTCGAGCGCCGCTCTTGCGTGGTTGTCGATGAAGGCGTCCAGCGTGGTCATGACCATGTCCTCGAAGGCCGGCACCTTGCGAAGTGGCCGGCCTTCGAGGACTGCGGCGCCCGTGGCCACCAGCGACTGCGCCAGTCTGTCCCGGCCTGCCGCCCGCATCACATGAGCGGCCTGGAACATCTGGCGGGCCCAGAACGGGCGCCGATCCTCAAGGTGCTCCCAGGCGACCTGCTGCGCGGCGCGTTCCGTCCGGCACCTGGCCAAGGCCTCCGCAAGGGAGGCCGTGTCCTCGAACCAGCTTTCGAACATCGGCAGGTCGCTGGCCCAGTCCCGGCTCTCGCCGATCAGGCGCCCCCGTTTCTGGACCGTCATCGCCGCCACCTCGCCGCCCGGATCCGCCCGCTCCTGCCAGGCGTCAAGCGTGGCGGCCACGGGGAGCAGTGCCTCGGTGCGCAGCGCTTCGAGAATGTCGACCATGCCCGGCGGCGCCGTCAGGCTCAGTTCCAGGCCTTCGCCGATCGCCGCGGCGAGGATATCGAGGGCGGCACCAAGCTCAACCTCCACGGACGCGACCTGAGCAGCCTGAGCCAGGACAGCATCGACCTCATGCTTGGTGCCATGGACTACGAAGGCGTCTTTGACGCCATGCCCGGTCTTCGTGAGAGCGACGGCGAGATGATACTTTTTGCCACTGCGCAGCAGGATCATGACCTGCTGGCTACCGGTGCCATCGGGCGCGGTGGCGATGATGCGCTCCACGGCGACGTTGGATTTCGCCGTGCTCCGGGGGGAGACCGGGTCGGCCATCACCGTCCGCTGTGCCAGTCGTATGGCGCGATCGACGATCTCACGCGAGAGATCGGGTACCATCCAAGGCCGAACACCTACAAGCAGAACGGCCGTATCCCGGTCGAGCGTCCTCTGCTTCATGCGCTCTTCGAGTATGATGGCTGCGGTCAGCCGAACCGCCAGATCACGGTCCGTCAGCCAGTAGAGCAGCATTTTGCACGCGATCGGCTCGGAGCGCTGGCCGAGTTGGCGGACCATCTCCGCCTTGACGCCGGACGGCATCACGCTCATCGCCTCGGCGAGAAAGGCGTGAAGCGCGTAGGCATCCTTGCGTGCATCCCGAAGAAGCTTGTCGATGAAGGCTCTCGATGTGGCTTCGGCTGTCTGGTCCGGCGCCGGCGTGTCCTGCTTCATGACCCAGTCTGCCAGGGCATCCGGGGCAGGAAGCCCTGCCCGGGCGAACCCGCGGCCCAGGATGGTCACTCCGAGGAAGGTCACGGTACCGCTATCAAAGGCTTCCTGAATGGCCGCATCGACCGCCTTCAGAAACAGGTGCCCACGCCCGCCGCCGTTTTCGTGGTCGATGCGCGCCTCGTCGAGGAGCCTGTCGAGCAAAACACTCTCGGCCTCGTCGGCCTCGCCGTCCTTGATGCTCAGGATTGTTCCGACCAGGTCCGAGGCTGTCCCGTGTTCATCGAGAAGTCGGCGCATGGTCCGACTGTCGGGAGGCGCCAACGGTGCTCCATCCGTGACTTCGCGGATGTGCTTGAGCGTTGCGTGGACCAGTGCAGAGCGCGGCATGAACGGACGTCCCCAAGAGAGCGACGAGATGACCTGGCGAGCGGGCACTCCACGGGGCGGGGGCAGGGGTGTCAAGGGAATATTGGCGGCAGGTATCCAGGCGACGTGGCCGGCCCAGGGCGTCGGTGACTCGGTGACGATGTCGGCTCCGAAAACCGGACATCGTCACGCATCCTTGACGGAGCCTCAGCCGGGCAGCGGGGAGACGCCGAACAGCCAAGGATGGGCGGCCAGCATCGCCGCCGCCAGGCCGAGGCCGATCAGTATCCTGACCAGACCAATCTCACGCAGGGAGGTGCGGACCCGACCTTGCGCCAGGGCGACGAAAGGCAGCCGCGAGGTGGCGGCAGCCAGCCGCGCGAACCCCTCTGGGGCCTCGCGGGCCTTGCGGCGGTCGAGCAGCACCATGCCGGCCTGGGCCACCACCAGCACCGTGCCGAACAGCAGGATGGAGGCAAGGTCGCCGTTGGCCAGCAGATGCGCCACCGCCCATAGGGTGAAGGCCCACATCATCGGGTGGCGGGTGACGGCGATGATGCCCGTCGCCCGCCCTTCGGTCAGCGCCTTGCCGGTGGGGCCGGCGGTCGGGTTGGGGGTCGCCACCGACAGCACCAGCAGCACGAAGGCCAGCGGCACCAGGATCAGCGCCATATGCGCCATGCCCGGCGGCGGCTGCCACACCGGCACGAAGGGCGCTTGGCCATAGGCGTAGCCCATCCACACCAGCGCCACCAGCGACACCACGGAATACAGGCCGAGGTAAGCCCCCTGCCCCATCCGGCCGATCAGCCACGGCCGCAGCGGCGACGGGCTGACCACCAGATGGGAGACCAGGAACAACAGACAAGCCAGGACGAGCGAGGTCATGACGGCGCCTCCTGGGCGGGGAAAGGCCCTACGGCTTGCGGTGGCGCACCACGGCGCCGCGCTCGATGGCGGCGGCGGTGAGGCGGTCGACGTCCAGCAGATGGCGGACCATCTCCAGGATGCGCAGCTCCTCCTGCCGCAATTGGCCGTCGGAGATCGCCACGTCCACCGCCAGGGCATAGGCGGTTTCGTTGAGCTTGTCCGGCAGGGCGTTGCGCACCAGTTCCAGCGCCTCTTCCAGGCCATCTTCCTTGGCGAGGTAATGGCCGCAGTCCTCGGCGACGGCGGTGATGTGCTCGGGGTCGAAATCCTTGAACACCGGCAGCGACTGCACGATGTTGCCCATGGCCCGCAGTTCCTCGTCCTTGAGGTCGCCATCGGCGGCGGCGGTCAGCACCATGGTGTAGATGAGGGCGTCGTGATGGCTGATCATGTGAACGTCGTCTCCTGTTGCGCCGTCAGTCCAGACCCCCGGACCGCGCCCTGAGTCTCCCCCGCGGTAGGGGGGCGGTCAAGGGCGACCATGTCGGCGGTCGGACACAAACGCTTGAAACATGGGGGCTATTGCGACGCTCCCCAGATCATCGCCCGAAGAAAGCGCGCGTCTCCGCCACGGCCCGGGCGAGGCCCACCCGCTCCACCGCCACGCCCTCCGGGAAAGCGCCCAGGAGGCGGCTCGGCATCATCGGGTCGAGCAGCACGAACACGCCGCGATCATCGCCCCGCCGCACCAGCCGCCCGAAAGCCTGCTTCAAGCGCAGGCGGGCGATCATGTCGTCGTAGGTCTTGCCGCCGAAGTGGGCCCGCCGCGCCTTGTGCAGGATGTCCGGGCGCGGCCACGGTACCCGGTCGAACACCGCCAGCCGCAGCGACTGCCCCGGCACGTCGACGCCGTCGCGCAGGGCATCGGTGCCGAGCAGACAGGCATGGTCCTCGCCACGGAAGATTTCCACCAGCGTGGCGGTATCCATGCCGTCCACATGCTGGGCGTGCAACGGGATATGGGCCTCGTCGAGCGCCGGGGCGATGCGCTCGTACACCGTCCGCAACCGCGAGATGGCGGTGAACAGTCCGAGGCCGCCGCCGCCCGAGGCCAGGAACAGCTCCCGGTACGCCGCCGCCACCTGGTTCATGTCGTCCTTGCGCACGTCGGTGACGACGTAGACACGGGTCTGCGCCGGATAGTCGAAGGGCGACGGCACCGCCGCCCGCACCGTCGCCGAGGCCACATGCACCGCCCCGGTGCGGCGTTCCGCCGCCGCCCAGTCGGCATCGGCATCACCCGATCCGTCACGCAGGGTGGCGGAGGTGATGAGCACCCCCTGCGCCGGCTCCACCACCCCCTTGGCGAAGGGGATGGTGGGGTCGATCCAATGGCGGTGCATGCCGATATCGACGTCGCGGCCGTCGATGCGGTCGACAGCGAACCAGTCGACGAAATCGGGTGGCGTCTCCTGCCCCAGGCTGGCCAGCATGGCCCGCCACGCCGCGATGGGCATGACGGCGCGGCGCTCCAGGCTTTTCATCAGGCTTTCCATGCGCAGGCGCTGGGCGGCGTCCAGGTCCGCCGCCTCGTCGTCCAGGCGGGTGTCCAGCGCCTTGCCCAGCGCCTTCAACGGTTCCTCCAGCCGGGCCAAGGCGGCGTCGAACGCCACCGCCGCCTCCAGCAGACCGGGGATGGGGCTGACCGCCTCCGTCTCCAGGCTGTAGGGGCCGCGGCTGTCGGGGCTGCGGGCATAGACCTGGTCGCGCACCAGCGCCAGGAAACTTTCCGCCGGCCCGTGCGGCTGGCCATCCACCACCCGCATGTGCCACGCCGGACCGGGAAGGATGCGGGTCGCATGCAAGATGGCCTGCAACGCATCGGCCGCCGGCTGATCGTCGGCCACCAGATCCTCCGCCCGCCGCTTGAGGCCACGGGCGCGGGAGCGGGTGGTGTCGCCCTCCGCCCCCAGCAGCCAGCGGCGCAGCTCGGCGGTCTCGAAGCCGCTCAGGTGGGCGGAAAAGGCGCTGTCGGCGGCATCGAAGACGTGATGCCCTTCGTCAAACACGTAGCGGGTCGGCATCAGCCGCTCGTCCAGCCCGCCGAGCGCCGCCTGAACCATGACCAAGGCATGATTGGCGACGACGATCCGCGCCCGCCGTGCCCGCCGCACCGCCCGTTCGATGAAACACTTGTCGTAGTGGCTACAGGCGGAGAACACGCATTCCCCGCGTCGGTCGGCCAATCCCACCGTCTGCGGCTTGCCGAGGATGTCGGTCAGCCAGCCGGGGAAGTCGCCGCCCACCAGATCGCCGTCGCGGGTCGCCAGCGCCCACCGCGCCATCAGACCAAGGGCCACCGTCTGCCGCGGATTGCGGCCGAGGCCCATGATCGACTCTTCCAGGTTCAGCAGGCAGAGGTAGTTCTCCCGCCCCTTGCGCACCACCACGCGCAGCGCCTTGTCGGCCGGGTCGGGGCACAGGCGGTCCAGTTCGGTGTCAAGTTGGCGTTGCAGGTTGCGGGTGTAGGTGGCGATCCACACCGCGCCTTCGTTCACCTCCGCCCACACGCTGGCCGGCGCGATGTAGCCAAGGGTCTTGCCGACGCCGGTGCCGGCCTCGGCCAGCACCAGACGCGGTTCGCCCTCGGCGTCGCGCGGCTGGAAGGCATGGGCGGCGGCGGCGGCGTACTCCCCCTGCTGCGGCCGTTCCTCGGCGGTGGGGCCGAGCAGACGGCCCAGCCGCTCGCGCGCCTGGGCCGGGCTGACCGGGCGGTTGCCGGCTGGCGGTTCCGGCGCGTGCTCCGGCGTCTCCGGCAGCCGTTCCCACACCCGCAAGCCGGCGGCGACGTTGGCGCGGTGCGGCGCATCGCCATGGACGCCGATGGCCGCCAGCACCGACGGCGCCCAGCCCCACCCCGCCTGTCCCATGCCCCAGGCGAGGTCGCGCATGGCGGTCTGCGCCTTGGGGGCGCAAGTGGCGGCTTCGCGCAGCAGACGCCGGATGATCTCGATCAGGGCGGTCGCCTCGTCCTCCAGGCTGTCCGGCCGGGGCAGGCCAACCGCCTCGGCCAGACCGCGCACGGTGGGCAGGCAGAAGGCGGCCGGGCGGATGAAGGCGAACAGTTCCAGCACGTCGAAGGCGTGGAAAGGGTCGCTCTTCAGCCGCGCCCCCACCGCCGGCGCATGCACCAGGATGGGATGCTCCCGCCGCGCCCGCGCCGCCGCCTGATCGTGGCGCAGGGTGGCGAGTTCGCCGTCGGGGGTGAGCATGACCGCATGGCGCAGCCCGGCCACCAGCACCGGGCTCGGCGGGATCACGAGTCGCGGCTGTCGCGCCGCCGTCGCTGGGGCATCGGCTGTCATGGCGGCGGAGTATAGTGCGCAGGACCGGCGGATGCACCTGCGGGGTGGATGGCGGACGCCGGTCAGTCTCCATCCGCCCCGCTCGCCCCCGACGCCGAGCAGGCGGATCAAATGCCCGCGCGCGCGGGTTGACTGGACCCTCTCGTCTCTATTAGTGATCGACCTCACCAGCGACACCGGGTAGGAGCGAAAGGGCATCGTGCGCTACGAAAAGGCCGAAACTCTGCTGCATCTGGCGCTCGAAATGCAGGCCGCGCGCGAAGGACTGTCGCTCAAGGATATCGAGGACCGATTTGGCGTCGGCCGGCGCACCGCCATGCGCATGCGCGATGCCGTGCTCCGTACCTTCCCCCAGAGCGAGGACGTGGAAACCGACGAGCGGATCAAACGGTGGCGCATCCCGCCCGGCACCCTGGACCGCCTGCTCGCCGTCACGGCGGACGAGTTGGCGGCCCTGGAAGGCGCCATCAGGCTGCTGGAGCGCGACAACCGCGAGGATGACGCCAACCGCCTGTCCGAGCTATCGGCGAAGCTGCGGGCCTTGTTGCGGCCGGAGATCGCCCGGCGGGTGGCTCCCGATCTGGAAGTCCTGCTCGAGGCGGAGGGGCTCGCCATGCGGCCGGGGCCACGGCCCCGCATCAAAGGCGAGGTGATCGAGGAGTTGCGCGAGGCGATCAAATCCTGTCGCAAGGTCCGCATCCACTACCGCAACCGCCGAACCCGCACGGCCAAGGACCGGCTGGTTCACCCCTATGGGTTCCTGCATGGACACCGCAATTATCTGGTCGGCTGGCACGAAAACCCCAAGGCCAACGCCATCACCCTGTTCAGCCTGCCCAATATCGAGTCGGTGGCGGTCCTCGACGACGGTTTCGCCCGCCCCGCCGATTTCGACCTGGAAACGTTTGCCGCGCGATCCTTCGGGCTGTTCCAGGAAGAGCCTTATGACGTGGTCTGGCGCTTCAGCCCCGCAGCCGCCGAGGACGCGGCGGAGTTCGTCTTCCATCCCAGCCAGAGCATGGAGCGGCAGGACGACGGCGGACTGATCGTCCGCTTCCGGGCCGGCAGCGATCTTGAGATGGCATGGCACCTGTATGCCTGGGGCGATACGGTGGAGGTGCTGGAGCCGCCCCGACTGGCGGCGATGGTCCATGGCAACCGCACCCCCTGGCCGGCCCTGCCGTGACCGAATCCGCCGCCACTCAGGTGCCGCGCGACCACACGCGCATGGGCTTTGCCGTCGCCTCGGCGTCGTCCAAGTCCCGCCACGAGAAGGTGGCGATCATGGCGGGGCGCGGGGAATAGCCGCGCTTGCGCCAAAAGGCATTATGCGGCCGGTAGTCAGCTGGGCGGCGTGGGTGATCGGGCGGCCGCTGGACGGCGCAGAAGGCGGTGATGGGGAAACCGAGTTCCCGCGCCCGGGCCTCCCGCCCATCGAAGAAGGCATGGCCGAGGCCCCGGCCGCGATACTCCGGCAGCAGCACGCTTTCCCCCAGGTAGAACACCCGCGCCGGGTCGATACCGGCGGCGCGGAAGGGGGCGGCGACGTTGTCGGTGTCGTCCAATAGCGGCAAGGCAGTGGCGGCGCCGACCATCCGGGCGCCGTCGAAGGCGGCGACGATCACCCCGCCGGCCGAGGCGGCATAGGGTGCCAGATACTCGCGCTCGTACTCCAGGGTGCCGGCGTAGAGATAGGGGTACTCCCGGAACACGGTGATGCGCAGTGCCGCCAGGGCATCGAACACCGCACGGGCGGCATCGCCGGTCAGGCTTTCGACACGCAGAGCCATGAACCACCGCCTCCAGAGGGCGTCCGACAGGCCGACCCCCGCCGGAGCGTCTCGGGCGGGGGTCGGATCCGGTCGGAACGGAGAAACCGCGCGGGCGGCGTCAGATCACCGACTCAACCCACTCGGCCAGCTTGCTCTTGGGCAGGGCGCCGATCTTGGTGGCGGCGACCTGACCGTCCTTGAACACCATCAGGGTCGGGATGCCGCGCACACCGTACTTGGACGGCGTCATCGGGTTCTCGTCGATGTTGATCTTGGCGACCACGAGGCGCTCGCCCATTTCGGCCGAGATCTCCTCCAGCGCCGGGGCGATCTGACGGCACGGGCCGCACCATTCCGCCCAGAAGTCCAGCAACACGGGGGTCGCGGACTTCAATACGTCGGCGTCGAACGAGTCGTCGGTGACCTGCTTCATAAAGGGGTTTCCTTTCGTTGCGCGCGGCGGATCGTCCGACCCGCCGCCCTTGTCGCATGGACTCTAGGAAGCGGCGGCAATGGCGTCAAGCGTGGCGCCTGCCGAAGGGAACACCCGGCTACCGGAACAGTCACAAATCAAGATCATAGCGGACGAACGAGGTCAGCCGCGCCAGCTTGTCGTACAGCCCGCGGGCGGTGAGATTGTCGTCGTGGGTCTGCCAGTAGAGGCGATGCCACCCGCGCGAGCGACCACGGCAGGCCAGCGTCTCGATCAGCCGCCGCGCCACGCCCTTGCCGCGCGCCGCCGGGGCGACGAACAGGTCTTCCAGGTAGCACACCGGCTTTTCCGACCAGGTGCCGTCGTGCAGCACGGTGACGGCGAAGCCGATCACCCGTTCGCTGGCGGTGTCCACCGCCATCAGGCAGTTGACCGGCGAAGCGGGATCGAGGATGCGGTTCCACGTATGGGCCGTCACCCGTTCCGGCACGTCGGCCTTGTAGAAGGCGACGTAGTCGGCCCACAGGGCGCGCCAGCCGGCTTCGTGGAAGGGCTCGGCGTCGCTGATCTGCACGGCGGGCAGGTCGCGGCGGGTCATCGGGCCATCTCCTCGATCAGCATGTCCAGGCGGTCCGGCGGCAGCTCCATGAGGCGCGGGCCGTCGGTCCAGAGCAGAGCACAGCGCACCGGCCGGCCGGGGTACAGGTCCTTTAGCGCCCCCCTGTAGGCGGCCATCTGCCGCAGGTAGGCGTCGGCCACGTCGGCGACGGCGGTGGGCGGCGGCCGGTTGGTCTTGTAGTCGACCACCAGCACGGCATCGTCGGTGACCACCAGCCGGTCGACCTGACCCGACACCACATGCCGCCCGACCAGCCCGACGATGGGCACCTCCGCCCGCGAACCGGGGCCGAACAGCGGCGCGAAATCGGCTTCCTCCAGCACCGCCAGGGTCTCGGCGGCGATGGCGGCGCGGTCCTCCGGCGGCAGGTCCCAGGCCGGGCGGGCGAGGAACCGCTCCGCCGCTGCCGGTCGCGCCGTCTCCGGCAGGTCGGGCAGGCTTTGCAGCAGGCGGTGGATGAGGCGGCCGCGCTGGAACCGCACCCGCTCCCGCTGCGCCTCCGCCCCCACCGGCGAGCGCACCGGCGGTTCCTCCTGCACCGGGGCGGAGGGCGCCAGC
>JAEWWF010000198.1 GCA_023396465.1 Pseudomonadota bacterium | reverse complement strand
CTACCTCGGCATGGCGTCGGATGGCTGGACCGGGGCGGTGGTGGCGCTGATCGCCGTTTTCCTGCCGGCGTGGCTGCTGGTCTTCGCGGCACTGCCGTTCTGGTCGACCCTGCGCGCCCATGCCCGCGCCCAGGCGGCGCTGGCGGGGGTGAACGCCGCCGCGGTCGGATTGCTGGCGGCGGCGTTCTATCACCCGGTGGTGACGGCCGGAGTGCGCGGGCCGCTGGACTTCGTGCTGGTGCTGGTGGCGCTGCTGCTGCTCGCGGCCTGGAAACTGCCGCCGTGGCTGGTGGTGGCGGTGGTGGGGATGGCCGGTATCTGGCTGTAGGCCGCTCCACCGCATGACCGCTCGACCCGTGGTGGCGGGGGTGGCATTCTGCCCGCCGTTCCCCCGCCCTCCATCCGTCCGAGCCATGCCCGACCCCGTCGCCGCCCCACCGTCCGCCCTCGCCATGCGCCTGCGCTTCAAGCGCGGCGGCGACTTGGTGCTGGGCCCCGGCCGCATGGATCTCCTGGCCCGCATCGACAGCGAGGGCTCCATCTCGGCCGCCGCCCGCGCCATGGGCATGAGCTACCGCCGCGCTTGGCTGCTGGTGGATGAAACCAACCGCCACTTCGCCCGCCCGCTGGTCGAATCGGTGGCCGGCGGCCAACGGGGCGGCGGCGCCCGGCTGACCGAGGACGGCCGCGCCGTGCTTGCCCTCTACCGCGCCATGACCGCCAAGGCCAAGGCCGCCATGGCCGAGGAGGTGGCCGCGCTCCAAGCCATGCTCGCGCCCAACGACCCGGCCGCCGGTTAATCGCACAAATTCCGTGCAGATTTTATTCTTGCCGATGATGCGAGCATCCTGTACCCAGGGAGGGCGCTATATTCGCGCGGATATCAAAAATGCACCACACGGGAGACAGCCCCCCATGAAGATCAGCGCCCGCAACACCCTGCCGGGGACCGTCGTGTCGGTGGTCAAAGGCCCCTCCACCGCCACCGTCAAAATCGACATCGGCCACGGCCTCACCGTCACCTCCACCATCACCACAGATGCCGCCGAAGACCTGGGACTGGCCACCGGAGACACGGTTTCCGCCATCATCAAGGCTTCCGACGTCCTGATCGGCAAGTAATCCGGCCGGCAGCCGCCCCCACGGCTCCGGCCTTTCTTGTGGCCTTCGCTATGCATCAACGGATATAACGATAGCGACCGCGGGAGAGCGTCGCGTCCGCCCAGACAAGATCGACCCTGACAGGAGAGTGTGACCATGCGACCTCTGCCCTTTACCCGCCACCTCGCCGCCACGGTGGCCGTCCTTGCCGCCGTGATGATGATCGCGGGCACCGCGACACCCGCCGGCGCGGCCGGAAAGATCACCGTCTTCGCCGCCGCCTCCACCACCGACGCCCTCACGGAAGTGGGCGCCGCCTTCGCCAAGGAGACGGCGATCGAGATGGTGCCCTCCTTCGCGTCGTCCTCCACCCTCGCCAAGCAGATCGAGGAGGGCGCGCCAGCGGACCTGTTCATCTCCGCCAACGAAAAATGGATGGACCATCTGGCCGACAAGGCGCTCATCGTCGCCGACAGCCGCGCCGACCTGCTGGGCAACGATCTGGTGCTGATCGCCCCGGCCGACAGTCCCCTCGACACCGTGACCATCGCCCCCGGCCTTGATCTCGCCACCCAGCTCGACGGCGGCCGCCTGTCGGTGGGCGATCCCGACCACGTGCCGGCTGGCCAATACGCCCGGGCGGCGCTGGAACACCTCGGCCTGTGGGCCAGCGTCGAACCCGCCCTTGCCCGCCAGAACGACGTCCGCTCGGCGCTCGCCCTGGTCGAACGCGGCGAAACACCCCTTGGCATCGTCTATTCGACCGATGCCGCCGCCTCCAAGGGCGTCAAGACCGTGGGCGTCTTCCCCAAGGACAGCCATCCGCCGATCACCTATCCGGTCGCCCTGGTGAAGGACAGTGACGCCGGCCGCAAGTTCGTTGCCTATCTAAGCAGCGACACCGCCAAGGCCATCTTCAGCCGCCACGGCTTCACCGTGAACTGAAGCGGACACCGGCATGGAGGCCCTCGCCCTCACCACCCTGGAACGGGAAGCCCTTTGGCTCAGTCTCAAGGTCTCGTTCTGGGCCGTCACCGGCAGCCTGCCGCTGGGCATCGCCTGCGCCTGGCTGCTGGCCCGGCGGGAGTTTCCCGGCAAGGTGCTGGTCGACGGCCTCATCCACATGCCGCTGGTGCTGCCGCCGGTGGTGACCGGCTATGTCCTGCTGGTCAGTTTCGGACGGCGCGGCGTGGTCGGACAGGCGTTGTGGGAGTGGTTCGGCCTCCAGATCGTGTTCACCTGGAAGGCGGCCGCCCTCGCCGCCGCCGTCATGGCCTTCCCGCTCATGGTCCGGGCCATCCGTCTCAGCATGGAAGGCGTCGACCGTGGGCTGGAGCAGGCCGCCCGCACCCTTGGCGCCTCGCCGCCACGGGTGTTCCTCACCGTCACCCTGCCGCTGGTGGCGCCGGGGGTGCTGGCCGGGGTGATCCTGGCCTTCGCCCGCTCGCTGTCGGAATTCGGCGCCACCATCACCTTCGCCAGCAACATCCCCGGCGAGACCCGCACCCTGCCGCTCGCCCTCTACACCGCGACACAGGTGCCGGGGGGCGATGCGGCGGCCTTCCGCCTCTGCGTCATCTCCGCCGTGCTGGCGCTGGCCGCCCTGGTGGCGTCGGAACTACTGGCGCGGCGCATGCAGAAACGGCTGCGGGGGTAGCGCGCCATGCTCGACATCGCCGTCCGCCGCGCCCAGGGCGCCTTCACCGTCGATGCCGCCTTCGCCTCGCCGGCGGTGGGGGTGACGGCGCTGTTTGGCCGCTCCGGGTCGGGCAAGACCTCGATCATCAACATGATCGCCGGGCTGGCGCGCCCCGACGCCGGGCGCATCGCCGTCAACGGCGACACCCTGTTCGACAGCGCCGCCGGCATCGACGTCGCCATGGAGCGCCGCCGCATCGGCTATGTCTTCCAGGACGGCCGCCTGTTCCCGCACATGACCGTCGCCGCCAACCT
>JAEWWF010000158.1 GCA_023396465.1 Pseudomonadota bacterium | reverse complement strand
CCGGTCGAGCCGAGCACGTTGCCGAACCGCACCGTCACGAACTGGGTGCCGGGGCCGGCGGCGCGGCTGTCCAGGGTCTGGCAATAGCGTTCGGCGATGCGCTTGGTGGCGCCCATGACGTTGGTCGGGTTGACCGCCTTGTCGGTGGAAATCAACACCATCAGATCGACGCCGTGGGCGCAGGCGGCATCGGCGACGATGCGGGTGCCGGCGACGTTGGTCAGCACCCCTTCCACCGGGTTGGCTTCGACCATCGGCACATGCTTGAGGGCGGCGGCGTGGAACACCAGCTCCGGGCGGTGGGCGGCGAACACCTCGTTCACGCGGCGGCGGTCGCGCACGTCGGCGATCAGCGGCCGGCAGGGGATGGCGGCGAAGCGTTCGCGCATCTCGCCGTCGATGGTGTAGAGGGCGAATTCCGAGCTTTCGACCAGCACCACCTCGGCCGGCTCCAGCGCCGCCACCTGGCGCACCAGTTCCGAGCCGATGGAGCCGCCGGCGCCGGTCACCAGCACCCGCCGGCCCTTCACCAGCGCCTGCATGGACGGCCGATCGAGCACCGCCTGCGGCCGGCCGAGCAGGTCTTCGATGGCGATGGGGCGGACCTCCAGCTTGTCGGCCATGCCCTGCTTGAGCGCCGACAGTTCCGGCAGGCGCGACAGGGTGATGCCGAGGCCGTCGCATTCGTCGAACAGCGCCTTCAACTGCTCGCGCGTTGCCGGCGGGCGGGTGAGGATGACGCGCTGCGGCTTGCGGCCCTGGGCCTCCAGCCGCGCCACGGCGCCGCGCAGGTCGTCCACCGACCCCAGCACCCGCACCCCCTGGATGTCGCGGCCGACGCGGCCCTGCTTGAAGGCCAGCATGCCGACCACGCGGTAGGGCGCGTTCTCCCGCCGGGCATCGCGGATGAACAGGTCGGCACCGTCGCCGGCCCCCACCAGCAGCACCGGCACCCGGCGGTTGCCGTCGTCGGCGAAGACGCCGATCAGCCCGTCCTTCATCAGCCGGTAGAGGAAGCGCGGCGCCCCCAGCATGAACAGCAGCACGAACCAGTTGATGAGCAGCGCCGAGCGCGGCAGCCCTTCCAGCCGCGTCCACAGAAACATCAGGCCGAGGAACACCAGGATCGCCAGGGTGACGGCACGGGTGATGGTCATCAGGTCGCGCAGCGAGGCATAGCGCCAGATGCTGCGGTACATCCCCTGGCTCCAGAACGCCGCGCCGCACAGCACGGTGAACAGCAGCGTCCAGGCGACCAGCCGGTCGAGCGGGATGAAGACGAGCAGGATGTCGTCCAGACGCAGGTACAGCGACACGACAAACGACGCCGCCGCCATGAAAAGGTCGTGCAGGAAGACGATATAGGCCTTCCGGAAGGCGCTGGCGTTGAACTTCACGATCGGACTGTCCTGGGCATGCGGACGCGGCACGCGGCGCGCCCCGGTGAAGATACGAGCACCGCGCACGGGCAATCAAGCGGAATGGACCGCCGGCCGCGGGGGCTCCCCCCGCTTCGGCTTGACCATCGTCAGGGATCCCGCCGACGGACCGATCCATAACGACTGGGGCTTGCCTCGTGGGAACGGCGTTCCCATAGTGCCCTTTCACTCCGGCGGCAGCGGGACAGGAGAGAGACGATGATCGCCAGACGAACGGTTGTGATGGCAGCAACGGCGGTGGTGGCCCTCGGGGCCGGTGTCTTCGCCTGGGGCCTTGGCGGCGGCAAGGCCGATGCCGCCGACCTGGAGGTCTGGAAGTCGCCGTCCTGCGGCTGCTGCGGTGGCTGGATCGACCATATGAAGGCGGAAGGCTTCAGCGTCGTCGTGCATGACCTGGAGGATGTCACCCCGGTGAAGGACCGGCACGGCGTGACGCCGGATCTGGCGTCCTGCCATACCGCCGTCATCGACGGCTATGTCATCGAGGGTCATGTGCCGGCCGCCGACGTGCGCCGCCTGCTGGCCGAGCGGCCCAAGGCCACCGGCCTGACCATCCCCGGCATGCCGCAGAGCGCCCCCGGCATGGACATGCCCGGCGAGCCTTACGAGGTGCTGCTGTTCAGCCCCGGCGGCGCCAGCCTCTACAGCCGCCACGCCGGCTGACGCGGCCTAGGTCCGCCCGTCCCTCTTGCCGCCCTTGCTGGTGGCGAGGGAGCGGCGGGTCATGGCTTCGCCCAGTTTGGCCAGTGCGTCCTTGAGACGCGGATGCTCGACGTCGCGCAGTCGCAGCGCCAGCCGCTCCCGCGCCGGCTCGGGCAGCGGTGGCGGCTCGCCGGGACGCGGCGGGCGTGGCGGCAACGGCCGCTGGTGGATGCGCACGTCGGCAATGGCGGGGTAGCCGTAGAAACCATTCACCCGCTGCACGATCTGCGGGGTCAGGTGCTGCAACTGGGTCGCCAGGGCGCCGGACGGCACCCGCAGGTGCAGGATGCCGCCGGTGCGCTCGCCCTTGGGGAACTGGATGCGCTCCGGCGCTGAATTGGCGGCCAGGAACGAGCCGCCGACAATGGCCGCCCAATGGAAGCAGATGTCGCCTTCCCCCAGGCCACGCCGGCCAAGCACCGGGCGCATGAGCTTGGCGCCCAGCAGGTCGATGGCGACGGGGCCGCCGCGCCGCTGGTCCGACGGTCGGATGCCGACGGAGGCGCGCGCACGGGGCGGGCTTTTCTTCGCGTCCTCGTTCATGGCACTGTGCCCCCTTTCCTGTCCCCGAGAAGTAGCCGCTTCCCATGCCGCCGTCCATGGTTCCATCCGATGCCGCCGCCCGCCTGCTGACGTGGTACGACCGCCACGCCCGCCGCCTGCCGTGGCGCACGCCGCCCGGCGGCCCGGCGGCCGATCCTTACCGGGTATGGCTGTCGGAGGTGATGCTGCAACAGACCACGGTCGCCGCCGTCATCCCCTATTTCGAGCGGTTCCTGGCCCGCTGGCCGACGGTCGAGGCCCTGGCGGCGGCACCGCTCGACGACGTGCTGGTGGAATGGGCCGGGCTCGGCTACTACGCCCGCGCCCGCAATCTGCACAAGTGCGCCCGCGCGGTGGCGGAGCAGCACGGCGGCCGCTTCCCCGACAGCGAGGACGCCCTGCGGGCCCTGCCCGGCATCGGCACCTACACGGCGGCGGCGGTGGCGGCCATCGCCTTCGGGCGGCGGGCGACGGTGGTGGACGGCAACGTCGAGCGGGTGATGGCGCGCCTGTTCGCCGTCACCGATCCGCTGCCCGGCAGCAAGACCGAGTTGAAGCGGCTGGCCGACACTCTGACACCGGACACCCGCTGCGGTGATTATGCCCAGGCGGTGATGGACCTGGGAGCGACCCTCTGCACTCCGCGCGCGCCCTCCTGCCTCGCCTGCCCCTGGCAACCCGCCTGCCGGGGCCGCCACGAGGGCATCGCGGACTCGCTGCCGCGCAAGGACCGCAAGGCCGACAAGCCGCTGCGCCGGGGCGTCGCCTTCTGGCTGCGCGACCCCGAAGGCCGCGTGCTGCTGCGGCGGCGGCCCGAGGACGGTCTGCTTGGCGGCATGATCGAAGTGCCCTCCACCCCGTGGCGCGAGGGACCGCCGTGGCCGGCCGACGATGCCCTGGCCCACGCGCCGCTGGCCGGCATCGGCTGGCGGCCGCTGCCCGGCGTGGTGCGCCACACCTTCACCCACTTCCATCTGGAACTGGCGGTGGTGGCCGGTACGGTGTCGGCCACGGGAACAACCGGCGCCGGCCGCTGGGTGGCGCTACCGGCGCTGGGCGGCGAGGCGCTGCCGACCGTCATGCGCAAGGTGGTGCGGGCGGCGGTGGCCGGGGTTTCTACGCCGCCCGCCCCTTGAGCGCCGCCTTGACGCGGTCGCGGTCGCCGGCGTCCTCGAAGACCAGCAGCAGATCCTTGCGGCCGTTCTCCACGTCGACGCCGTCAAGACGGATCTCGAAGCGGCTTTGGCAGAGGCGTTCAAGCCAGCTCTCCACCGAGTCGGTGGGACGGCTCGTCGAGAATTTCAGACCGAAACGCACAGCTATGATCCCTCGGAATAGGTCAATCTTTCCGGCCCCGTGGGCCCTGTGGCGAGATATATCCCGAGAAAGGGGGTCTAGAATAGCCCTTTCGTCATAGATCTTTCGGAGCGGGCGCACGCTTTCACCCCTCCTTACTATCCTACCCCGTGTTTATCAACGTATTGAAACACTTGACTAATCATACCGCGCCGCAGCGACGAATCGGCATGGACCAGGGGGCGGGGAGTGTTACAATCGGCGGTGTAGACCTGAAGACCAAGACGTCCAAGGGAGGCCGCCATGTTGACCCTCCAGGATTGCCTCGCCCTAAGCGAGTTGACACCCGAAGAACTGATGGTCATCGCCAAGCACGAACATCTGCCGGACATCGTGGCGGTGGAAAAGGGGTATGCCTTCCTCCAGAAGGAATGGGGCAACCCGGCGCTGCGCCAGATGGTGATGGATGAACTGACCGATGCCATGCAGCACGGCCAGCGCGAAGCCGCGCTGAAGCTGATCGAGATTCTACGGGACTGCTGCGAGAAGCACCCCGGCGGGTTCGACCGCCGCACCGATCACCGGCCGCACGCCTGATCCCTGCGTTCAGGACTGCCCGGTCCCCAAGCCCGCCGCGCGCCATCCCCTCGCGCCGGCGGGCTTGTCTTGTGCACCGCCGCCTCCCGGGCCGGTGGCCGACGGTGCGCAAAGGGTGCATCGCCGCCGTCGGCGGTGCTATAAGGCCCGATGATACATCCGTCCGACCACCCTTCCCTTCCGCGCGACAAACGGTTCACGCCCATGACCTCCACCGGCGAGTTTCCCAACCTGCACGTTCTCGGCCACCCGCTGATCCGTCACAAGCTGACGCACATGCGGGACAGGGCGACCTCGACGCGCACCTTCCGCGCCCTGCTGCGCGAGATCGCCCTGCTCATGGGCTATGAAATCACCCGCGACCTGCCGATCGAGAATCGCCGCATCGAAACGCCCATGTGCGAGATGGACGCGCCGGTCATCCAGGGCAAGAAGGTCGCCATCGTGCCCATCCTGCGGGCCGGCAACGGCATGGCCGACGGCCTGATGGAACTGATGCCGGGCGCCCGCGTCGGCCACATCGGGCTGGTGCGCGACCCCGTCACCCACAAGCCGAGCGAATACCTGGTCAAGCTGCCGGAAGCCGGCGGCCGCACCTTCATCCTGGTCGACCCCATGCTGGCCACCGGCCATTCGGCGGTGCATGCGGTGGACGTGCTGAACCGTCATGGCGTGCCGGACGAGAACATCATCTTCCTCGCCCTGGTGACGGTGCCGGAGGGCATGCGCACCTTCAACCAGACGCACCCCAAGGTGCGGGTCTACGTCGCCTCGCTCGACGAGCGGCTGGACGACCATGCCTATATCGTGCCCGGCCTGGGCGACGCCGGCGACCGCCTGTTCGGCACCAAGTGAGCGGGAGCCCCACGCCCCCATGACCACCGCCGCCACCGCCGACATCTTCCCCGCGCTGAAGGCGTCCTGCGCCGCCGACTGGGACGCCTACGTCCATCACCGCTTCGTGCGCGACATGGCCGCTGGCACCCTGCCGGAGGAGGCGTTCCGCTGGTATCTGGCGCAGGATTACCTGTTCCTCATCCACTTCAGCCGCGCCTGGGCGCTGGCGGCGGTGAAGGCGGAGCGGCTGGACGAGATGCGCCACGCCGTCGCCACGGTGAACGCCCTCATCGGCCACGAGATGCGGCTGCATGTGGAGTACTGCGCCGGCTGGGGCCTGGACGAGGACACCATGGCGGCGCTGCCGGAGGCGGCGGCCAACATCGCCTATACCCGCTACGTGCTCGACCGCGGCCACTCCGGCGACCTGCTCGACCTGCTGGTGACGCTGGCGCCCTGCGTCATCGGCTATGCCGAGATCGGCGCCTGGATGGCGCGGCCGGAGCACGCCGCCGGCTGGCAGGGCAACCCCTACCGGCCGTGGATGGAGATGTATTCCGGCGGCGAGTATCAGCAGGTGGCGGCCGACGTGCAGGCCCTCATCGCCCGCGTCGCCGCCCGCCGCATCGGCGCCGATCCGCAAGGGTCGGGCCGCTGGCCGTCACTGGCCGCCACCTTCGCCGCCGCCACCCGACTGGAAGTCGGGTTCTGGGAAATGGCCTGCCGCCCCGAGCCGCTGAGCCCGCCCCGCCCGGCAGCCACCTGATCCCGCCGCCCGGCGGCGACCATCTGAGGCCCGCAGCAGGGAGCAATCCGGCCATGAGCGAACGCGATGACCACTGGCGCGGCGCCGTGGTCTATCAGATCTACCCGCGCAGCTTCCGCGACAGTAACGGCGACGGCATCGGCGACCTCGCCGGCATCGTCGAGACGCTGCCCTATATCGCCTCCCTTGGTGTCGATGCGGTATGGATTTCGCCGTTCTTCGCCTCGCCCATGGCCGATTTCGGCTACGACGTCAGCGACTACCGCGCCGTCGCCCCCCTGTTCGGCACCCTGGCCGATGCCGACTGCCTCATCGCCGAGGCGCACCGCCTGGGGCTGAAGGTGCTGGTCGATCTGGTGTTCGCCCATACCAGCGCCGAACACCCGTGGTTTCGCGCCAGCCGCGTCGACCGCGACGGACCGCACGCCGACTGGTACGTGTGGGCCGATCCGCGCCGCGACGGCAGCCCGCCCAACAACTGGCTGTCGGTGTTCGGCGGCGGCGCCTGGACGTGGGAGCCGCGGCGACGGCAATACTACCTGCACCATTTCCTCGCCCAGCAGCCCAAGCTGAACCTGCGCCACCCCGAGGTGATGGCGGCCATCGAGGACATCGCCGCCTGGTGGCTGGCGCGCGGGGTGGACGGCTTCCGCCTGGATGCCGTCGACTTCATGGCCCACGACCCGGCCCTGACCGACAACCCGCCCCACCCGGAGCGTCGCATCGCCCTACGTCCCTACAACATGCAACTGCACGTCAACGACCTCGCCCATGCCGACACCCCCGGCCTGCTGGCGCGGCTGCGGCAGGTGATGGACCGCCACCCCGGCAGCTTCGCCATCGCCGAAGTCGGCAGCGAGCCGGCCCGCCTTACTCCCATCGAGCGGGCGGAAGCCTATACCGCTGCCCTCGACGGCGAGGACTCGCGACTGCACATGGCCTATACCCTCGGTCTGATGAAGGGCACCGGCAGCGCCGCCGCCCTGCGCGCCGCCATCGCCGAGGTGGAGGCGCATGTGCGCGACGGCTGGCTGTGCTGGGCCTTCTCCAACCACGATGTCGAGCGCGCCGCCAGCCGCTGGGGCGACGGCTCGCCGGCCTCGGCGCGGCTGCTCAACGCCCTGCTGCTGTCCTTGCGCGGCGCCGTCTGCGTCTACCAGGGGGAGGAATTGGGCCTGACCGAGGCCGAGGTGCCGGCCGACCGCCTGCGCGACCCCTACGGCATCACCTACCATCCCCACTTCAAGGGCCGTGACGGCAGCCGTACCCCGATGCCGTGGCGCCGCGACGCGCCGCACGCCGGCTTCACCGACGCCGGTTCAACGGCCGAGCCCTGGCTGCCGGTGCCGGTGGAGCATGCCACCGCCGCCGTCGACGTGCAGGACACCGACCCGACCTCGGTCCTGGCCGGATGGCGGCGCTTCATCGCCTTCCGCAGGGCCCATCCGGCGCTGCTGCGCGGCAAGCTCGACCTGCTGCCCACCGCCGACCCGGTGCTCGGCTTCGAGCGCACCCTCGACGGCGAGCCGGTGGCGTGTCTGTTCAACCTGTCACCGCAGCCGGCCGTGGCCTCCCTGCCCGGTGCCGGCATCACCCCGCTGTCCGGCCATGGCTGGCCGGCGCCGTCCATCGGCGCCGACGGAAGGATCGGCCTGCCGCCGTGGGGGGCCTGGTTCGGCCGGCGGGAGCGCTGATGCGGATCATGGCATCCCCAGGCGATTTGGGAGTAAAGTAAGGGTTGGAATGCGCCGCCCGATGGCGGCGTTTTCTCGCTGGGGGAGATTGGGGACGATGCAGGCGCACAGCAGCCGCCCGACGGCGGCGCGACCGGCCCGCCGCAGGCTGCGGCGAGCGGTGGCGGCGGGTCTTGCGATGATGGCGGCGGCCTGGACCATGCCACCGGCCACGGCGGCGCAGGCCCGTGAAATCGTGGTGCAGAGCGTCTTCCCGGCCGGCATGGTGTTCCTGTCCGACAGCGAGGCCCAGGTGGCCAGCCGCACCAGCGCGGTGAGCGGTGGTGACCTTACCCTGACCTTCGTCGGCGCCGGCGCCATGGTTCGTGGTGAAGACCTCTACGACGCCATCAAGGACGGTCGCGTCGAAGCCGGATGGGACTGGCTCGGCTATCGTGCCGACCGCATTCCGGTGGCCGGTGTCATCGCCTCATGGCCTTATGGACCGACTCCGGTGCAGTTGGCGGCCTGGCTGTACGGCGGTGGCGGGGCGGATCTGATCGCCCGCGCCTACGCCGCCGAAGGGCTGATCGCGCTGCCCTGCCACATGGTGGTGTCGGAGGCCGGCGGCTGGTTCCTGCGGGAAATCAACTCGGTCGACGACTTCAAGGGCCTGCGCATGCGCATCGCCGGCCTCGGCGCCCGCATCCTGAAGCGTCTGGGCGGCATCGCATCGCAGGAGCCGGTGGACGGCCTCTATGATGCCTTGGCCGACGGACGCCTGGACGCGGTCGAGTTCAGCGTGCCGATGGCGGACTTGAGTCTCGGCTTCCAGCGGTTCGCGCGGTACTATTACTTTCCTGGATGGCATCAACCGTCGAGCATCAACGTCCTGACCATGCGACTGGACACCTGGGACGGGTTGACCGAAACGGAGCGCACCGTGCTCAGAACCGTCTGCGAGGCCAACGTGCTGTGGAGCATGGCGACCGGCCTTCAGCCGCAAAGCCATGCGCTCGACACCTTCCGCGCCCAGGGCGTGGAGGTGCGGCGGTTCAGCTATCCGGTGCTCAAGCGCTTGCAGACAGTGGCGGCCGAGGTGCTGGCCGAAGAGGCGCGGCGGGACCCGCTGATCGGCGAGGCGGTACGCTCCATGACCGCCTTCGTCACCACGGTGCAGCGCTGGGAATCGCTGCAACACCTGCCACCATGACGGGGCACCGCCGCTGATGCCCCACCGCCTCGCCCGCGTCATGCACAGCACGCCGGCCGCCTTCCTGGCGGGCGGCCTCGCCTTGACGCTGCTCATCTGGGTGATTGGCGGCGCCTTTGCCTGGCATTCCCGCACCACCGAGATCGAGCGCGCCCGCGCCATGAGCCGGGGCGTCGCCGAGACTTTGGCCTTCAACGCCGCCGCCACGCTGCAAAACATCGACGGCGCCCTGACCAGCCTGACCGCCGAATTCGGCGCCAACTGGGCCCGCTATGAGTTCGAGCGATTCCGCGCCACCGGCATCCTGCGGGCCGGTATCGCCGGCGCGCCGGCGGTGCGCGAGGCGCTGGTGATCGACGCCATGGGACGGGTGCTGCACCGCAATTCCAGTCCCGAACCCGACCTGCGCAGCTTTGGCGACTGGCCGGTGTTCCAGTGGCATCGGGGCCACCGGGCACCGATCCTGAAGCTGTCGCTGCGCGAGGGCGACGGCTTCAACGGGCGCACCTCCGAACTGATGGCCAGCCGCCGCCTCAGCGCGCCCGACGGCCGCTTTCTCGGCGTTGTCGCCATGAGCCTGGAGCGCAGCTATCTGGAAACGGAGCTGCACGCCGGGCGGTTGTGGGGTGGCGCCCTGGTCGGCCTTTATGACGAAGCTGGCCGTGTTCTGGTCGCCACCTCCCCGCCGCAGCGCCTGCCGCCGCTGCCCGATGTGATGGCGGCTCGTCTGCTGGCGGCCGGTGGCGGCAGCGCCATCGAGGGCGGCGTCATTCCCCGCCACGCCGCCGACCATGCCGAGGCCGAGGATCGCCTCGCCGCCTTCGCCCGCGTCGGCGACATGCCGCTTGCCATCGGCCTATCGGTGCCGCTCGACGAAGCGCTGGTGCGGTGGCGTGACGACACCCTGCGCTTCGCCGGCCTGCTGGTGGTGCTGACGCTGGTGCTGGCGCTGACGGCGCTGGCCTTGCGCGGGGCGCTGAAGGAAATCGCCGCCAATCAGCGCAAGGTGGAGGAAAACGAACGCCGCTTCCGCTCCATCTTCAACAACGCTGGCGCCGGCATCGCCCTGGTCGATGCCAGTGGCGTGGTGGCCGAGATCAATGAACAGTTCGCCCGCATCCTGCAACGGGAGCGGCGCGACGTCGTCGGCCGTACCCTGCTTGACCTCACCGTGCCGGAAGACCGCCACTTCAGCCGCGAGGCAGCCGAGAAGGTGCGCAGCGGCGAAGTTCCAGCGGCGCAGTACGAGAAGCGTTACGCCCTGCCCGACGGCTCCACTGTCTGGGTGGAGGTCACGCTCAGCCCGCAGATCGACGTCGCCAGCCGCGACCTGTCGCCACAGGCGCCGCGCGGCAGCGTGGTGGTGGCGCGCGACATCACCCAGCGGCGGGCGGCGCGCGAGGTGATCCAGGAGAAGACGCGGGCGCTGGAACGCTCCAACGTGGAGTTGGAGGAATTCGCCTATGTCGCCTCCCACGACCTGCAGGAACCGCTGCGCACCGTCGCCAGCTACCTCCAGCTTCTCCAGCGCCGCCATGGCGCCAAGCTGGACGACGATGCCCGCGACTACATCGGCTTCGCGGTCGCCGGCGCCCACCGCATGTCGCTGCTGATCCAGGATCTGCTGCAATATTCCCGTGTCGGCCGCATGGGCAAGCCGCTGAAGCCGCTCGACCTGACCCTGGCGGTACGGCAGGCCTGCGATGCCCTTTCGACCGCCATCAAGGAAAGCCGCGCCAGCCTGGAACTGCCCGACCGCCTGCCCATGGTGCTGGGCGACGAGGCGGAGATCACCCGCCTGCTCCAGAACCTGCTCGGCAACGCCATCAAATACCGCCACCCCGACCGCGCGCCGCAGGTGCGGGTGACGGTGGAGGAGGATGCCGGCGGCGAAGCCTGGATCCTTTCCATCCACGACAACGGCATCGGCATCGCGCCGCAGTATTTCGACAAGGTGTTCAAGATCTTCCAGCGCCTGCACGGCCGCGATGCCTACGAAGGCACCGGCGTCGGCCTGTCCATCTGCAAGAAGATCGCCGAGCGGCACGGCGGTCGCATCTGGGTGGAGAGCGAGCCGGACCACGGCTCGGTGTTCCGCGTCACCCTACCCAAGCTGGAGGTCGCTTTGGCCGCCGCCGCCCAGGCCGCCGAAGCCGATGACGGCGCCAGCCGCGCCAGCGAACGCGAATCCGCCTAAAGGCGGCATCGCAAACACGGTTCGGTTCGCCACCCGGGTTTAGCGATCAGCCGTCGGACCAGCGGTCGGCGGCGGCATCGTCGCTGGCCTTGGCCTCCACCCAGCGGCGGCCGTCGGCGGTTTCCTCCAGCTTCCAGAACGGCGCCTTGGTCTTCAGCCAGTCCATCAGGAAGGCGCAGGCATCGAAGGCGGCCTGCCGGTGGGCGCTGGCGGTCAGCACCAGCACGATACGGTCACCCGGCTCCAGCCGGCCGTGGCGATGAATGACGCGCACGTCGATCAGCGGCCAGCGGCGGCGGGCCTCCTGCTCGATGGCCTCCAGCTGGCGCTCGGTCATGCCGGGGTAGTGTTCCAGGGTCATGGCCGCCACCGCCGAGTCGCCGCCAGTCCTCTTATCGGCCCGCACGAGGCCGAGGAAGCTGTCCACCGCCCCCACCGACGCATCGCCAGCACAAAACGACGCCATCTCGGCGCCGGGGTCGAAGTCCTCGCGCTGAACCCGGATCATCGCCGCCGCTCCCTGGTGTTCAGCCGCCGGTGACCGGCGGGAAGAAGGCCACCTCGTCGCCGGCCTTCACCGGCGCGTCCAGGGCGGCGTAGTCCTGGTTGACGGCGCAACGCAGCCGCGCCGGGTCGGCCAGCGCCTTGCCGTGGCCGGCGGAACGGGCGGCGAGCCAGCCCAGCAGGGCGCCGACGGTGGCGACCTCGGGCGGCGGCGCCACCTCCTCGCGGCCGGTGCCAATGCCGTCGCGCAGCCAGGCGAAATACAGCACGGTGATCATTCGCCGGCCTCCCGGTGCAGGTCGTTGGCGGCAGCAGCGGCCATGCGCGCCGCGGCCTCCGCCTCGCCGCGGCGGCGGTCGGTTTCCTTCATGTGGAACAGGCCGTGGGTCATGTAATCCCAGCCGGTTACGACGGTCATCAGGGCGGCGATCCACAGCGCCACCTCGCCGGCCAACGCCGCCGGGAAGCCCCACGGCGCCGAGTCGCCGAGGATCAGCAGCGTCAGGGCGACCAGTTGGAAGGTCGTCTTCCATTTGGCCAGTTTGGTCACCGGCACGCTGACCTGGATCTCGGCCAGGAACTCGCGCAGGCCCGACACCAGGATCTCGCGGCACAGGATGACCACCGCCGGCAGGTAGCTCCAGGTCGAGAGTCCCTCGAACCCGACCAGCATCAGCAGCACGGCGGCCACCAACAGCTTGTCGGCGATGGGGTCGAGGAAGCGGCCGAGGGAACTGACCTGATTCCACCGCCGCGCCAGCCAGCCATCGAACCAGTCGGTGACGGCGGCGGCCACGAACAGGGCGCAGGCGACCCATTGCGACACCGGGCCAGGAATATAGAACAGCGCCACCACCGCCGGGATCGCCAGGATGCGCGACAAGGTCAGAATGTTCGGCAGGGTATACAACGACCCGATCCTTCTACTCAGCGACGGCGAGGGATGGCGGCGGCCCGATCTTAGCCGCCTCACCCGTCGGGATGGAAGTGATCATAAATCTTGCGGGCAAGTGCGGCGGAAATACCGTCGACACTTTCGAGATCCTGCAAGGCCGCTTCCGACACCGCCCGCGCCGATCCGAAGTGGTGCAGCAGGGCCTTCTTGCGCGCCGCGCCGATGCCGGCGATGTCATCCAGCCCGCTTTTCTGGATGTCCTTCGACCGCCGCGCCCGATGACCGCCGATGGCGAATCGGTGTGCCTCGTCGCGCAGGCGCTGGAGGAAGTACAGCACCGGATGATTGGGCGGCAGTTGGAACGGCTCGCGGTCGGCCATGAAGAACCGCTCGCGGCCAGCGTTGCGGTCCGGCCCCTTGGCGATGGACACCAGCCCGACGTCCTCCACCCCCAATTCGGCGAAAACCTCGCAGGCGACGGTCAACTGCCCCTGGCCGCCGTCCACCAGAACCAGGTCGGGCCACTGGCCGCGGTCGCGGTCGGGATCGTCGCGCTGGGCAGCCTTGAAGCGGCGGGTCAGCACCTCGCGCATCATGGCGTAGTCGTCGCCCGGCGCCACCGGCCCCTTGATGTTGAACGTGCGGTAGGCGCTTTTCATGAAGCCTTCCGGCCCGGCCACGATCATGCCGCCAAGGGCATTGGTGCCCTGGATGTGGCTGTTGTCATAGACCTCCACCCGCTGCGGCGTGCGGTCGAGGCCGAATACGTCCGCCACCCCCTCCAGCAGCTTGCGCTGGGCCGAGCTTTCCGCCAGCCGGCGGCCGAGCGCCTCGCGGGCGTTGCGTTCGGCGGTGGCCACCATGGCGGCACGATCGCCGCGTCTCGGCACATGGATGCGCACCCGGCGCCCGGCCTTGGCGGTCAGCGCCTCGCCCATGAGGATTTCCTGCGGCAGCGCGTGACTGAGCAACAATTCCTTCGGCGGGTCCTTGTTGTCGTAGAACTGGCCGATGAAGGCTTCCAGCACCTCGCCGGCGGTGGCGTCCTGACCATGAGCGGGGAAATAGGCGCGGTTGCCGTAGTTCTGGCCGCTGCGGAAGAAGAACACCTGCACGCAGGATTGCCCGCCGGCCTGATGGATGGCCATGACGTCGGCATCGGCGGCATCGGGCAGGTTGACTTCCTGGTGCGCCTGGATGCGGGTCAGCGCCCGGATGCGGTCGCGGTACATGGCCGCGTCCTCGAACTCCAGGTTTTTCGACGCCTGCTCCATGCGCCGCGCCAGCGCCTGCTGCACGCGGGCGCTCTCGCCGGACAGGAAGGCGCGCGCCTCCTCCACCAGCTCCTTGTACTGGACGCGGCCGATACGCTCGACGCAGGGGGCGGAGCAGCGCTTGATCTGGAACAGCAGGCACGGCCGGGTGCGGCTGGAAAACACGGCGTCGGAACATGACCGCAGCAGGAAGGCCTTCTGCAAATGGGCCAGCGTCTGGTTCACCGCCCCGGCGCTGGCGAAGGGCCCGAAGTATTGCCCTTTGAGCGACCGCGACCCCCGGTGCTTGACGATCTGCGGATAGTCGTGCCCCTCGGTGACGACGACGTAGGGGAAACTCTTGTCGTCGCGCAGCAGGATGTTGTAGCGGGGCTTCAGGCGCTTGATGTAGTTGCTTTCCAGCAACAGCGCCTCGACCTCGGTGGTGGTGACGACGATTTCCATGCTCGCCGTTTCGGTCACCATGCGTTGCAGGCGCATGGGCAATTGGCCGATGCGGGTATAGGCCACCACCCGCTTCCTCAGGCTTTTCGCCTTGCCGACATAGAGCACATCGCCGCGGGCATTCATCATGCGGTAGACGCCGGGCTTGTCGGGCAGCGTCCGCAGGGTGGCGGCGATGACCTCCACGCCCTGATGGACGGCGCGCAACGCCTCCTCCGTCGAACTGGGATCGGCGGGGGCGGCGGGGACGGTGGGGTCGCTGGCGGCGGTCATGGCAGCTATTTCGGGTAACGGCACCAAAGGGTCAACCGGAGAGACGGACGGTGCCGCCGGCGTAGCCCGGCGGCAGCCTTGAGAGTCGTCCACATATCCACGGCCACTGTGGATAACTCTGTGCACAGTGCCGGGGCAAGCGGTGCGAAGCCGCGCCGACCAAGGAGTCGCATCGCATTGCCCAGTTTTTGGGCGGACGCGGCAAACCCTTGGTTTTCCTCATATTTGACGTTGGAGAAGGCTGCGAGACAGGGCCGCGCAGTTGCTTCTTGACAGTCGTGTGATGGTCTGTCAGACCGCCGCTCGCCTGTGCAAAACCCGCAAGACGGGAAAAGGAAAGACTTGACAGGCTGCCTGACCTCTTCGCCCCCACATCATCCCAACGTCGCGGGCAAAAGGTCATAGGTCCGCGACTCGCGGTGGACACTGTCCCTCCCACCGCCGGCGGTCAGGCGAGCAGGCTGAAGCGCTCGATCTCCACGCCCACCGAACCGACGTCGTCGAACACGTCCAGCTTCTCCACCCGCACCCGCACGGAGCGGATTCGCCCGTCGGTCAGGCAGGTCTGGGCGATGCGTTCGGCCATGGTCTCCACCAGGTTGACGTGACGGTCGAGCACCACGTCACGCACGCGGTCGCGGATCGCCTCGTAGCACACCACCTGTTCCAGGCTGTCGCCCACCGGGCCGTCGCCCTCGCGCACCGCCAGGTCCAGATTGATGCGCACCCGCTGGGCGGTTTCGTGCTCGTGCTTGTAGACGCCGACCTTGGCGCTGATCACCAGATCACGGATGAACACATGCCGCAGGCCCAGGTGGGCATTGGCGATGGGGAACGGCTTGACGACGGGATTGGGGGTCATGGGCATCCGGATCCGCTGGGCGCTCTCCCGCCGCCGCCACGGCAGCGGGCGGCGCGGGAGCGCGATATGGGGCGGGTGCGGTCACTCCGCCAGGAACTGCGGTCCCTGACCGTGACGCGGCGCCTGGGTCCAGGCCAGATGCTGCCCGCCGTCGAGCGCAATCATTTGCCCGGTCATGGCCGGCGCCGCAAGGATGAATCGTACCGCATCGGCCACTTCCTGCGGGCTGGTGCCATGCTGCAACGGCATGGACGCGCACTGCTCGGCGAACTGCTCATGGCTCTGGCGCGGGCTCGGCAGGGTGGGGCCGGGGCCGATGCCGTTGACGCGGATGCGCGGCACCAGCGCCAGCGCCAGGGTCTGGGTCAGCGTCCACAGCCCGGCCTTGGACAGGGTGTAGGTGACAAAGTGAGGGGTGAGGTTCCACACCCGCTCGTCGATGATGTTGACGACGCAGCCGCGGGCATCCTCCGCCACCTGGCGGGCGAAGGCCTGGGTGAGCACGAAGGGCGCCCGCAGGTTGGCGTTCAGGTGCAGGTCCCACGATTCGCGGGTGGCCGTGTCCCAGCTGTCGTACTCGAACACCGAGGCATTGTTGACCAGCGCCCCCAGCGGCCCCAGCGCCGCCGTCGCCCGCTCCACCAGCGCCGCCGTCTCCGCCTCGTCGGACAGGTCGGCACGCAGCGCCACGGCGCGTGCCCCCTTCGATTCGATCTCGGCCACCACCGCCTCGGCCTCGGCGGGGTCGGAGCGGTAATGCACGGCAACGGCCCAGCCGTGCGCCGCCAGATCAAGGGCGATGGCGCGGCCGATGCGCTTGGCGGCGCCGGTGACGAGGGCGGTCTTGGGCGAGGGCAGGGTGGGGGTCATGCGAACAGGGTTTCCACGCCGATGAAGAGGACCGCTATATAAGCAGCGTAACCGCCGAGGAGAAGCCCTCCCTCCGCCCGCGCCAGACGGCGGCCGGTGAGGAAGAAGGGCACCAGCAGCAGCGTCGCCCCCAGCATCACCCAGGCATCGAAGGCCATCACC
>JAEWWF010000144.1 GCA_023396465.1 Pseudomonadota bacterium | reverse complement strand
CGGGTGACGCGGTCGCCCGGCTCCACCAGCGCGTCATAGGTGCCGTCGGCGACACCGCGCAGGCCGAACTCGATGAACTCGTCCACATAGCGCTGGTAGTTGGTGAACAGGACGAAATGCTGGAAGTGTTCCGGCGCCGTCGCCGTGTAGTGGCGCAGGCGGTGCAGCGAATAATCCACCCGCTCCGCCGGGAACAGCGACAGCGGCATCACCTCCCCCGGCAGGTGGACGTGGCGGCCGTCGGCGATGTCGTCGTTGGTGCCGGCAAGGTCCGGCAGCGCGAAGGCATGGCGCAGGGCCAGGCGCTGATCGGGGGTCATGCCGGCCGCCGCCTCACGGTCGAGGCCGAAGGTGAGCGGGATGGGCGACCGCGACAGACCGACGTACAGCGCCGCGGCGTGATTGTCCTGCAACAGCGTCAATTGCTCGATCAGGTAGTCGGCGAACAGCCGGGGATTGCTGATCGAGGCGCCGTGCAGGCCCGGCGACGACACCGTGCCGAAGGCCAGGTTGGTCTTCGGCAGCAGGGCCCCCGGCTCGATGCGGGCACACAGGTAGGGGTAGACCACCCGCCGGGCCGCGCCCTCCAGCCGACCGGCGGCATAGAGGGCGAAATCCTCCCGCAGGACGGCGATCTGGTCGTCATAGATGCGCACAAGGCGATCGAGGGCGTCGGCCGGGCCGCTGCACAGGTGGAGGTCGTCGGCCGGCACCGCGTCCAGGTTCGCCGTCGGCAGAAGATTGTATTCCATCACAAATCCGTGCCTGTTCCACGTCTCCCCCATGTGGGGTGCGCGGGGCGCGGCGTCACCCCCGCCGGGCGCAGGAAGACCTTGACGCGACGTCGCCCCGCCCGCATACCGGGTTCGGGACGCGCCACCGGGCGCCGCCGGGCCGCCGTCGCCGCGTCCGCCGCCGCTCAGGCGTTGCAGTATCAGGACAGACGGCATTGGACACGGAGCGGCCGAGCGTGACCCTCAAGGTGGCCTCCTACAACATCCACAAGAGCGTCGGGTCCGACGGACAACGGCGACCGGAGCGCATCTTCGCGGTGCTGGCGGAGTTGGACGCCGACGTCGTCGCCCTCCAGGAGGTCGACCGCCGCTTCGGCGCCCGCGCCACCACCTTCGAGGCCGAGCAGCTTGAGCACGAAACCGGCTACCGGCTGGTGCGCCATGCCGTGCGACCGCTGTCGAGCGGCTGGCACGGCAACGCCATCCTGGTGCGCGGCGGGATCACGCCGCTCGCCGGCCGCCGCCTCACCCTGCCGGCGCTGGAGCCGCGCGGCGCCCTGATGATCGACCTCGACGTCGGCGAGGCGGAGCCGCTGCGGGTGGTGGCCGCCCACCTCGGGCTGGTCGGGCGCTACCGGCGGCGGCAGGCGGAGGCCATCCTTGAGGCCCTGGCCGCCGACGACCGCCGGTTGCCGACGGTGATCATGGGCGACCTCAACGAATGGAGCAGCCGCGGCGGCTGTCTGCGGGTGTTCGCCCGCACCCTGTGCGTGACCGCGCCGGGGCCGAGCTTTCCGGCCCGCCGGCCGCTGTTCGGCCTCGACCGCATCATCACCAGCCAGGATCTGGAGGTGGTGCGGACCGGCGTCCACCACACGCCCACCGCCCGCGAAGCCTCCGACCACCTGCCAGTGACGGCGGAGGTGCGCCTCATGGACGCAATCATGGCGGCGGGACGGACGGCAACGGCACCGAAAAGCACCGGAACCGCATCCTGATCACCCGAAACACCCCGGCTTCCGCGGCCCATTCGGGGTAGAGAGAAGTTTTCGCCGCATTGGTTCTTGTAAAATTTCTGGAACAGGACCATATTGCGCCCATCGAACTTGCTGACGGCTAAATTCTCGGCGCCCTGGCGTTGGTTGTTTTCCTGACGTGATTTGATGCAGCCGGCACTCTCGTCGGCATAAATTCTCTTCAGGAGACTGACCAATGATTACCGGAACCGTGAAGTTCTTCAACACCACCAAGGGCTTCGGCTTCATCCAGCCGGAAGACGGCTCGGCCGACGTGTTCGTGCACATCTCCGCCGTGGAGCGCTCGGGCATCGGCCACCTGACCGAAGGCCAGAAGGTGACGTTCGAGGCCGTGCGCGACCCCCGCAAGGGCAAGACCGCCGCCGAGAACCTGCGCGCCGTCTAAGCGATCCCGCGCAAGCGGATCGGAACGGGGCGGCTTCGGCCGCCCCGTTTGCGTTTTCGGCGGACGGTCCGGCCGTGCGCCCTCCTCCCAGAAAGGCCCCTCCGCATGTATGCGCATAAGTTCAAGGTCGGCCAGAATCTGGTCTATACCCCCGGCCCCCAGGATCACCAGAAGGGCGCCGGTGTGTTCGAGGTGACCCGCCTGTTGCCGGCCACCGGCGATGAGAACCAGTACCGCATCAAGAGCACCGACAGCGGTCAGGAACGGGTGGTGCGCGAAAGCCAGTTGCACAGCAACTGACCAACCGACCTCCACCCCGCCAGCGCTGACGCCAGCGGCGGCGGGGCCGATCAGCCGCGCCCTTTGCCGAGCGCCACCGCCGCCAGCGGACTGGCGAGGAAGAGCGCCGCCGCCGCCGCCACCACCGAGGGGCCGGCCGGCGTGTCCCATTCGGCGCTGGCGACGAGGCCGAGCACCACCGCCACCGCGCCCAGTCCGGCGGCGATGACCGCCATGCCTTCCGGCGAGCCGGCGAAGCGGCGGGCGGTGGCGGCCGGAATGATGAGCATGGCGGTGATCAGCAGCACGCCAATGATCTTCATGGCCACCGCCACCACCAGAGCGATCAGCAGCATGAAGGCCGCCTGCACCAGCGCCACCGGCACCCCTTCGGCGCGGGCCACCTCGGGCGAGACGGTGGTGGCCAGCAGCGGCCGCCACAGCCACACCAGCACCGCGAGCGCCAACAGGCCGCCGCCCCAGATCCAGACCAGATCGGCCGGCATCACCGCCAGGATATCACCGAACAGGTAGGCCATCAGGTCCACCCGCACCGACTCCATGGTCGCCAGCAGGATGACACCCACCGACAAGGCGCCGTGGCTGAAGATACCGAGCAGGGTGTCGGAGGCATGGCGCCCGCGCTGCCCGAGGATGGTGAGGAAAGCCACCAGCACCACGCCAAGACCGATGATCCCCGCCACCGGCGCCACACCCAGCAGCAGCCCGAGGGCGACGCCGGTCAGCGAGGCATGGGCCATGGTGTCGCCGAAATAGGCCATGCGCCGCCACACCACGAAACAGCCGAGCGGCCCCGCCACCACCGCCACACCCAGGCCGGCCAGCAGCGCCCGCAGGATGAAATCCTCCAGCACCATCATGGC
>JAEWWF010000227.1 GCA_023396465.1 Pseudomonadota bacterium | reverse complement strand
ACGAGGACCTGCGCGACGCCGCCGACGAGTTCATGGTCACCACCGGCGCCCGCCCGCGCATCTTCCTGGCCAGCCTCGGCCCGGTTGCCGTCCACACCGCCCGCGCCACCTACGCCAAGAACTTCTTCGAGGCGGGCGGCATCGAGACGGTGGGCACCGCCGGATACGACAGCGCCGAAGCCTGCGTGGCGGCGTTCAAGGAGTCGGGGGCGCCCATCGCCGTCCTGTGCTCCAGCGACGACGTCTACGCCGAGCTGGCGGAAAAGACCGCCACCGGCCTGAAGACCGCCGGCTGCCGCAAGCTGTTCCTGGCCGGCGCCCCCGGCGAGCGCAAGGACGCCTATACCGCCGCCGGCATTGACGGCTTCGTCTTCCTCGGGTGCGACGCGCTGGACACGCTGCGCTCCACCCTCGCCCTCATGGGAGTGATCGACCGATGAGCGCCAAGATCCCCGATTTCTCCACGGTCGCCCTCGGCAAGGCCGCCGCCGGCACCGCCTCGGTGGCCGACTGGCGGGCCAAGGTCGAGCAGGCGACGGGCAAGAGCCCGGACGCGCTGACCTGGACGACGCCGGAACAGATTCCGGTGAAGCCGCTATTCACCGCCGCCGACCTGGACGGCATCGACTTCCTGAACACCTGGCCGGGCCTGCCGCCGTTCCTGCGCGGCCCCTACCCGACCATGTACGTCAACCAGCCGTGGACGATCCGCCAGTACGCCGGCTTCTCCACCGCGGAAGAATCCAACGCCTTCTACCGCCGCAACCTGGCGGCCGGTCAGAAGGGCCTGTCGGTGGCCTTCGACCTTGCCACCCATCGCGGCTACGACAGCGATCATCCGCGCGTGGCCGGCGACGTCGGCATGGCCGGCGTGGCGATCGACAGCATCTATGACATGCGGACGCTATTCGACCGCATCCCGCTCGACAAGATGAGCGTGTCCATGACCATGAACGGTGCCGTGCTGCCGATCATGGCGCTGTTCATCGTGGCGGCGGAAGAACAGGGCGTTAAGCCGGAGCTCCTCAGCGGCACCATTCAGAACGACATTCTGAAGGAGTTCATGGTCCGCAACACCTACATCTATCCGCCCAAGCCGTCGATGCGGATCATTTCGGACATCTTCGGGTTCACCTCGAAGACCATGCCGAAGTTCAACTCGATCTCCATTTCCGGCTACCACATGCAGGAAGCCGGCGCCACCGCCGACCTGGAGCTGGCCTATACGCTGGCCGACGGCGTCGAATACGCCCGCGCCGGCATGGCGGCCGGACTGGACATCGACGCCTTCGCGCCGCGGCTGTCGTTCTTCTGGGCCATCGGCATGAACTTCTTCATGGAAGTGGCCAAGATGCGCGCCGCCCGCATGATCTGGGCCAAGCTCATCAAGGACTTCGACCCGAAGAGCACCAAGTCGCTGGCGCTGCGCACCCACAGCCAGACCTCCGGCTGGTCGCTGACGGCGCAGGACGTGTTCAACAACGTGGTGCGCACCTGCATCGAGGCCATGGCCGCGACCCAAGGCCACACCCAGTCGCTGCACACCAACGCGCTGGACGAGGCGTTGGCCCTGCCGACCGACTTCTCGGCCCGCATCGCCCGCAACACCCAGCTGTTCATCCAGCAGGAAACCCAGACCACCCGCGTCATCGACCCGTGGGGCGGCAGCTATTACGTCGAGCGCCTGACCGCCGAACTGGCCGCCCGCGCCTGGGGTCACATCCAGGAAGTGGAAGCCCAGGGCGGCATGGCCAAGGCCATCGAGGCCGGCATCCCCAAGATGCGCATCGAGGAAGCCGCCGCCCGCACCCAGGCCCGCATCGACGCCGGCCGCCAGTCGGTCATCGGCGTCAACAAGTTCCGCCTGGACGAGCGCGAGAACGTCGAGGTGCTGAAGGTGGAGAACGCCCAGGTCCGCGCCCAGCAGCTCGACAAGCTGAAGCGCCTGCGGGCCGAGCGCGACCAGACCGCCGTCGACCAGCACCTGCACGCCCTGACCCGCAGCGCCGAAAGCGGCGAAGGCAACCTGCTCGAACTGGCGGTCAACGCCGCCCGCGCCAAGGCCACCGTCGGCGAGATCAGCCTGGCGCTGGAAAAGGTGTGGGGCCGTCACAAGGCGGACATCAAGGCCATCTCCGGCGTCTATTCCTCGGAAGTGGGCAAGGATTCGCGCGCCATGAAGCAGGTTCACGAACTGGTGGAACGCTTCGCCGAGCGGGAAGGCCGGCGTCCGCGCATCCTCATCGCCAAGATGGGCCAGGACGGGCACGACCGCGGCCAGAAGGTGATCGCCACCGCCTTCGCCGACCTCGGCTTCGACGTCGACATCGGGCCGCTGTTCCAGACGCCGGAAGAAACCGCCCGCCAGGCGGTGGAAAACGACGTCCACGTCATCGGCGTGAGTTCGCTGGCCGCCGGTCACCTGACGCTGGTGCCGGAACTGCGGGCGGAGCTTCAGAAGCTGGGGCGCGAGGACATCATGATCGTGGTCGGCGGCGTCATCCCGCCGCAGGACTTCGATGCCCTGTTCGAAGCCGGTGCCTCGGCCATCTTCCCGCCCGGCACCATCATCGCCGATGCCGCCATCGGCCTGCTGAAGGAGCTGTTCCAGCGCCTCGGCTACACCGACGAAGCCGCCTGACGGCATGGCGGCTCCGGGCGTTTCCGACTACGGGGGCTTCGCGCCGAAGCGCGCGGCCCCCGCACGTCGTCAGCTGTCCGTCGACGATTATGTCGACGGTGTGCTGAAGGGCGACCGCACGGTCATGGGCCGCGCCATCACCCTGGTGGAAAGCCGCAACGCCGAGCATCGCAAGCTGGCGCAGCAGATCCTGGTGAAACTGCTGCCGCACGCCGGCAAGGCACACCGGGTCGGCATCACCGGCGTGCCGGGCGTCGGCAAGTCCACCTTCATCGAAGCCCTCGGCAAGCACCTGACCGGCCAGGGCAAGAAGGTGGCGGTGCTGGCCGTCGACCCGACCAGCGCCCGCACCGGCGGCTCCATCCTCGGCGACAAGACGCGGATGAACGAGCTGGCCATCGACCCCGACGCCTTCATCCGCCCGTCGCCGTCGTCCTGCACGCTTGGCGGCGTCACCCGCACCACCCGCGAAACCATGGTCATCGTCGAGGCCGCCGGCTACGACGTGGTGCTGGTGGAGACGGTAGGCGTCGGCCAGTCGGAGACCATGGTGTCGGAGATGGTCGACTTCTTCCTGGTGCTCATGCTGCCGGGGGCCGGCGACGAATTGCAGGGCATCAAGAAGGGCGTGCTGGAAATCGCCGACATGATCGCCGTCAACAAGGCCGACAGCGATCCGCAGAAGGCCCGGCTGGCGGCCCGCGAATATCGCACCGCCCTGCACATCATGACCCCGGCGAGCCCCAATTGGCAGCCACCGGTGGTGACCATCTCCGCCCTAGGCAAGCAGGGGCTGGACGAGTTGTGGACCCATGTGGCCGATCACCGCAGCAAGCTCACCGCCTCTGGCGAACTGCCGCGCAAGCGGCAGGAACAGCAGTTGCAGTGGATGTGGCAGATGGTGCGCGACCAGCTGATGGACGCCCTCACCGGCCACCCGCAGGTGCGCGAGCAGCTGCCGGAGGTGGAGCGCGCCG
>JAEWWF010000387.1 GCA_023396465.1 Pseudomonadota bacterium | reverse complement strand
CCAGGCAGCGCGGCCGCCACCGCCGGCATCCAGCACCACCCCCACCGCCAGCGGCGCCACGAAGGCGGACAGGAAGCCAAGCAGCGAATGCACCGCCAGGGTGGCACCGCGCCGGTCCTCCGCCGCGTGCTCGACGGCGCCGGTGGTGAGGGCGGCGGAATCCAGCTGGATCAGGCCGATGTAGACCAGCATGGCGATCGCCACCAGGGGATAGGAGATGCCCGCCGCCGGCCCCATGGCGAAGGCGGCGGCGCCCGACAGCAGCATGTAGACCATCACCACCGGCGCCCGGCCGAGGCGGGTGGCGACCTCCGCCCCGGCGATGGAACAGAAGAAAGCGATCACCGCCCCCAGCGCCGCCACCGAAGTAGGCGCCAGCAGGCCACCGGCGCTCCAGCCGCCGCCGTCGGCCCCCGGCAGGGTAGCGGCGAAGGCCAGGAAGCCGACCACCCAGGCGCGGAAGGCGAACAGCTCCCACATATGCGCCACGTAGCCGAGGATGTAGCCCATGGCGGGGCGGTTGCGCAGCACCGGCCGGAAGTCGAGCAGCCGCCCGGGCGCCGCCGCCGGCGGCGGGCGATGGGGCGGCAGGACCAGCAGGAGCGCCAGGGCGACCACTGCCGCCCCGCCGGCCACCACGAAGGCCGCCCGCCAGCCCAGAACCTCGGCCGCACCGGCGGAGACGGCGTATGACGCGGCGGTGCCGAGGCTGAAGCACGCGGTATAGAGCGGCACCACCCGCGGCCGCAGGTCCGTCGGCACGCGGTCCACCAGCACCCGCAGGCCAGGCATGTAGGTGCCGGCCAGTGCCGCGCCACCGAGGGCACGGAACACCAGCGCCGGCCAGAAGCCATCGGCCAGCAGGGCGAATCCGGCGCAGGACACCGCCGCCAGCAGCGCCTCGACGACATAAACCCGGCGAGCGTCGAGACGATCCGTGAGGCTGATGAGCACCGGCGCCGCCAGGGCATAGGCGGCGAAATAGACGCCCGAGATCCAGCCGGCATCGGTGTTGCTCAGCCGCCACTCGGCCATGAAGCCGGGCAGCAGGGCCGGGAAGGTGAACACCCCGACCATGGTGCATATCTCCGCCAGACAGACGGCGGCGATCAGAAGGGCGATGCGGCGGTTCATGCAGCGGTCATACGACGACGGCACCGGGGCGGAAAGGGATATTGCCGCCGTGTCGACAGGGCCGCCTGCCGGCCCCGGCACAACGAAAAACGCGGCAGACACCAGGCCCGCCGCGTTTCCGTTCGTCCGCTCGCCACGTCAGACGCAACGGGCGATCACATGTGGATGGTGCGCTTGTCGACCGCCAGGGCCGCTTCCTTCACCGCCTCACCAAGCGCCGGGTGGCTGTGGCAGGTGCGGGCGATGTCCTCGGCGGAGGCGCCGAATTCCATGCCGACCACCACTTCCTGCAACAGGTCGCCGCCTTCCGGGCCGATGATGTGGCAGCCGAGGATGCGGTCGGTCTTGGCATCGGCCAGCATCTTCACGAAACCGTCGGTCTCGCCATTGCAGCGGGCGCGGCCGTTGGCGGTGAAGGGGAACTTGCCGACGCGGTACTCGATGCCGGCGTCCTTCAGCTGCTCCTCGGTCTTGCCCACCGAGGCCACTTCCGGCCAGGTGTAGACCACCGACGGGATGACGCCGTAGTTCACATGACCGGATTGGCCGGCCAGCATCTCGGCGACCGCCACGCCCTCTTCCTCGGCCTTGTGCGCCAGCATGGCGCCGCCGATGACGTCACCGATGGCGAAGATGCCCTGAACGTTGGTCTGGAAGTGCTCGTCCACCGGGATGAAGCCGCGGTCGGTCATGGTGACGCCGACGTCCTTCAGGCCGAGGGTGTCGGTATAGGGGCGGCGGCCGATGGCGACCAGCACCACCTCAGCCTCGACGGTCTTGGCGTCGCCGCCCTTCACCGCCTCCACCTTCAGCGACACGGCCTTCTTGCCCTTTTCGGCGCCGGTCACCTTGTGGCCGAGCATGAACTTCATGCCCTGCTTTTCCAGGATGCGCTGCATCTGCTTGCGCACCTCGCCGTCCATGGGCGGCAGGATGACGTCGAGGAATTCGATCACCGTCACGTCGGCGCCCAGGCGGCGGTAGACCGAGCCCAGTTCGAGGCCGATGACGCCGGCGCCGATGACAACCATGCTCTTCGGCACCGACTTCAGCTCCAGCGCGCCGGTGGAAGAGACGATCTGCTTCTCGTCGATCTCGACGCCCGGCAGCGGCGCGACGTCGGAGCCGGTGGCGATGACGATGTTCTTCGCCTTCACCGTCTTCTCGCCGTCCTTGCCGACGACCTTCACGGTGTCGGCGGCGACCAGGGTGCCGTGACCGACCAGATGGTCGATCTTGTTCTTCTTGAACAGGAAGGCGATGCCGCCGGTGTTGTCGGCGACCACCTTGTCCTTGCGCTTCATCATGGTGCCGAGGTCGAACTCCGGCTTCACCTTGATGCCGTGCTGGTCAAACTCGTGCGCCGCCATTTCATACAGGTGCGACGACTGGAGCAACGCCTTCGAGGGGATGCAGCCGACGTTGAGGCAGGTGCCGCCGAGGCTCTCGCGCTTCTCCACGACGCCCACCGTCATGCCGAGCTGGGCGGCGCGGATGGCGCAGACGTAGCCGCCGGGGCCGGCGCCGATGACGAGCAGGTCGTAGGTCTTGTCAGCCATGTCTGTCTGTCCGTTTCCTGGTTCTTTCGCCCGTCATGCACCGCGCATGGTGACAGCGGCGGCGGGGCAACGTGGTGCCGTGACGCGAAGGCCGGAGCCCGGGGCTCCGGCCTCGCCGGTCGGTCTCAGACGTCGAACAGCAGGCGCGCCGGATCCTCGATGCACTCCTTCACGCGCACGAGGAAGGTCACGGCTTCCTTGCCGTCGATGATGCGGTGGTCGTAGGACAGCGCCAGGTACATCATCGGGCGGGCCTGGATGGAGCCGTCCGGCATCACCATCGGGCGCATCTGGGTCTTGTGCATGCCCAGGATGCCCGACTGCGGGGTGTTGAGGATCGGCGTCGACAGCAGCGAACCGTACACACCGCCGTTGGAGATGGTGAAGGTGCCGCCCGACATCTCCTCCATGGTCAGCTTGCCGTCACGGGCACGCTTGCCGAACTCGCCGATCTTCTTCTCGATCTGGGCGAAGTTCATGGTGTCGCAGTCGCGCACCACCGGCACCACCAGACCCTGCGGCGTGCCGACGGCGACGCCGATGTCGTAGTGGTTCTTGTAGATGATGCTGTCGCCGGAAATCTCGCCGTTGACGGCCGGGATTTCCTGCAGCGCCTGGACGCAGGCCTTGGCGAAGAAGGACATGAAGCCGAGCTTCACGCCGTGCTTCTTCTCGAACACGTCCTTGTACTGGTTGCGCAGGGCCATGATGTTGGTCATGTCCACCTCGTTGAAGGTGGTCAGCATGGCGGCGGTGTTCTGCGCTTCCTTCAGGCGCTCGGCGATGCGGCGGCGCAGGCGGGTCATCTTGACCTTTTCCTCGCGCGCACCGGCGCCCCGGCCTTCGGTCCACACCACGCCGGCCGGCGCGGCGGCGGCAGCCGGAGCGGCCTTCTTGCCGCCGGACAGGAAGGTCAGCACGTCTTCCTTGGTCAGACGTCCGTCCTTGCCGGTGGCCGGGATGGCGGCGGCGTCAAGGTTGTTCTCTTCCACCAGCTTGCGCACGGCCGGCGCCAGCGGGTAGTCGAGGTTGGCCTTGCCGCCGGCGGCAGCGGCCGGAGCCGGAGCGGCAGCCTTGGCGGGCTCGGCCTTGGGGGCCTCGGCCTTCGGCGCTTCCTTCTTGGCGGCCGGGGCGGCGGCGGCCGCCCCTTCGGCGATCACGCCCAGCAGGGCGCCAACGCTGACCTCGGCGCCGTCGGCGGCGACGATGTCCTGGAGCGTGCCGGAGGCGGGCGCCGGCACTTCCACGGTGACCTTGTCGGTTTCCAGCTCGACCAGCGGCTCGTCGGCGCTGACCGCCTCGCCCACCTTCTTGAACCACTTCGCGACCGTCGCCTCGGAGACGGACTCGCCCAGGGCGGGCACTTTGATTTCGGTGGCCATGGGTTTCCTCGAATGAAATCTCGTCGTTAAAGCGGCGGCCTTACTGGCCGATCTTGCTCAGCTGGGTGACGCGGGAGAACGGCACCGGCACGGTCGACAGATCGCCGGTCATGGCGTTGGCGACCACCCAAGCCTGCTCCTCCACATGCTTCTTGAACAGGCCGGTGGCCGGCGACGCCGATGCCTTGCGGCCAACGTAGGTTGCCTGGCGCGCCTTGTGACCCTCGATGTCGGCCAGGGCGAACTCGATGCGGCGATCGACGAACTGCCAGTAGCCCATGTTGGCGGGCTCCTCCTGGCACCACACCACCTCGGCGTTCTTGTAACGCGACAGCTGGGCGACCAGGGTTTCCTTCGGCCACGGGTACAGCTGCTCGATGCGGATCAGCGCGACGTCGTCGATGGCGTTGTCCATGCGGTACTGCAACAGGTCGTAGTAGACCTTGCCGGAGCACAGCACGACGCGCTTGATCTTGCCGTCGGCGACCAACCCTTCGTCGAACTCCGGCATCACGCGGCGGAAGCGCGAACCGGGGCCGAAATCCTCCAGCTTCGACACCGCCAGCTTGTGGCGCAGCAGCGACTTCGGCGTGAAGATGACCAGCGGCTTGCGGAAGTTGCGGCGGATCTGCCGACGCAGGGCATGGAAGTAGTTGGCCGGCGTGGTGATGTTGCACACCTGCATGTTGTCTTCGGCGCACAGTTGCAGGAAGCGTTCCGGGCGGGCCGAGCTGTGCTCGGGGCCTTGGCCTTCATAACCGTGCGGCAGCAGCACCACCAGACCGGACATGCGCAGCCACTTGGACTCGCCCGAGCTGATGAACTGGTCGAAGATCACCTGGGCGCCGTTGGCGAAGTCGCCGAACTGGGCTTCCCACAGGGTGAGGCCGTTGGGCTCCTGCAACGAGTAGCCGTAGTCGAAGCCGAGCACCGACACTTCCGACAGCGGACTGTCGATGACGTCGTAGCGGGCCTGGCCCTCGCGGATGTGGTTGAGCGGCACGTAGGTCTTTTCCGTGCCCTGGTCGACCAGCACCGAATGCCGCTGCGAGAAGGTGCCGCGGCCGGCGTCCTGGCCGGACAGGCGAATGGCCGCCCCTTCCACCGCCAGGGTGCCAAAAGCGAGCGCCTCGCCGGTCGCCCAGTCGATGCCTTCGCCGGTCTCGAACATCTCCGCCTTCTGCTTCATCTGACGCAGGATCTTGCGGTTGACGTCGAAACCCTCCGGCGGGGTGGACAGCGCCTTGCCGACTTCCTTCAGGACATCGACTTCGACGTCCGTCGCCTCGGTGCGGTATTCCTCTTCACCCGTGGCCTGCATCAGGCCCTTCCACTTGCCCTCCAGCCAGTCGGCCTTGTTGGGCTTGTAGGAGGCGGCGGCCTGGAAGTCGGCTTCCAGACGAGCAGTGAAGTCGTCGTTGACGCGGGCCGCTTCCTCGGCGCTCATCAGCCCGTCGGCCACCAGCTTGTCGGCGTAGACTTCGCGGGTGGTCTTGCGGCCGCCGATGTTCTTGTACATCAGCGGCTGGGTGAATGCCGGCTCGTCGGATTCGTTGTGGCCGTGACGGCGGTAGCAGATCATGTCCACCACCACGTCGGCGCCGAATTCCTGGCGGTATTCCATGGCGACGCGGGCGGCGAACACCACGGCCTCCGGGTCGTCGCCGTTCACGTGCAGGATCGGGGCCTGCACCATCTTGGCGATGTCGGAGCTGTAGGTGCCCGAGCGGCTGTACTGCGGCGCCGTGGTGAAACCGATCTGGTTGTTGATGATGAAGTGGATGGTGCCGCCGGTGCGGTAGCCCTTCAGCTGCGAGAAGCCGAAGCATTCCGCCACGATGCCCTGGCCGGCGAAGGCCGCGTCACCGTGCAGCAGCACGCCGAGCACGCGCTTGCGGTCGGTGTCGCCGATCTGATCCTGCTTGGCGCGTACCTTGCCGAGCACCACCGGATTGACGACTTCCAGGTGCGACGGGTTGGCTTGCAGCGACAGGTGGACCTTCTTGCCGTCGAACTCACGGTCGGCGGAGGTGCCCAGGTGGTATTTCACGTCGCCCGAACCCTGCACGTCCTCGGGATTGGCCGGGTTGCCCTGGAACTCCGAGAACAGCGCCTGGTACGGCTTCATCATGATGTTGGTCAGCACGTTCAGGCGGCCGCGGTGGGCCATGCCGAACACCACTTCCTCGACGCCCAGCTGGCTGCCGCGCTTCAACACCTGTTCGATGGCGGGAATGACGCTCTCGCCGCCTTCCAGGCCGAACCGCTTGGTGCCGGTGTACTTCACCTGAAGGAACTTCTCGAAGCCCTCGGCCGCCGTCAGACGCTCCAGGATGGTCTTCTTGCCCAGGTCGGAGAAGTCGGCATGGCTGCGCGAGCTTTCCATGCGCTTCTGGATCCACGCCTTCTGGTCGGGATCCTGGATGTGCATGAATTCAACGCCGACCGAGCCGCAGTAGGTCTGCTGCACCACCTCAAGGATGGTGCGCAGCTTGGCGGTCTCCAGGCCGAGCACGTTGTCGATGAAGATCTCGCGGTCGAGATCGGCATCGGTGAAGCCGTAGGTCTTGTAATCGAGTTCCGGGTGCGGCTCGGGCGTGGTCAGGCCGAGCGGGTCCAGCGTCGCCATCAGGTGGCCGCGGACGCGATAGGCGCGGATGAGCATGAGGGCTCGGATCGAATCGAGGGTGCGGGCGCGCACCTCCTCGGTCGACACGCCACCGGCGCCCTTGCCGGCTTCCTTCTTTTTCTTGGCGGCGGCGGCAGCGGCCTCTTCGGGATCGACGGCGCCGATCACCTTGGCCCGGCCTTCCGGCGCCCAGCTGCCGCCGTGCCGGTCACCACGGATCAGGGCCGGATCGTCGTGAAGCTCGGCGAAGAACGCCTGCCAGCTCTGATCGACGGAGGTGGCATCGTCGAGCCAACGCTCGTACAGCTCGGCGATGAAAATGGCGTTGGCGCCAGTCAGGAAAGAAGCTTCCAAAGCTCCGGCTCTCTTGGCTTGGAGCGCCGGCGCGCCCCTGTCCACCCGGTGGTGGGGGCCGCGCCGGGTCTCCGTGGTTTCCTACCTACCTTGCGTGGCGTCATGCGCGGGAGGACTCCCGCGCATGCGACCTTACATCAGGCGGATGGGGCCTTTTGTCAGCCCTTCATCGCCTTCAGCATGGTCGAGCCAAGGGCCGCCGGGCTGTCCGCGACCAGGATGCCCGCCGACTTCATGGCTTCCATCTTGTCACCGGCGGTACCCTTGCCGCCGGAGATGATGGCGCCGGCGTGACCCATGCGCTTGCCCGGAGGGGCGGTGACACCGGCGATGAAGCCGACCATGGGCTTCTTCACCGAAGACTGCTTGATGAACTCGGCGGCTTCCTCTTCGGCCGACCCACCGATCTCACCGATCATGATGATGCCCTCGGTCTCGGGATCCTTGAGGAACATCTCCAGGCAGTCGATGAAGTTGGTGCCGTTGACCGGGTCGCCACCGATACCGATGCAGGTCGACTGGCCGAGGCCGGCGGCGGTGGTCTGCGCCACGGCTTCATAGGTCAGGGTACCGGAGCGGGAGACGACGCCGATCTTGCCGCGCTGGTGAATGTGGCCCGGCATGATGCCGATCTTGCACTCGCCCGGCGTGATGACGCCCGGGCAGTTCGGACCGACGAGACGGGTCTTGGACCCGGCCAGGGCGCGCTTCACCTTAACCATGTCGAGCACCGGAATGCCCTCGGTGATGCAGACGGCCAGCTCGATCTCGGCGTCGATCGCCTCCAGGATGGCGTCGGCGGCGAACGGCGGCGGCACGTAGATGACGGTCGCGTTGGCGCCGGTGGCTTCCTTGGCATCGCCGACGGTGTCGAACACCGGCAGGTCGAGGTGCTTGGTGCCGCCCTTGCCGGGGGTCACGCCGCCGACCATCTTGGTGCCGTAGGCGATCGCCTGTTCGGAGTGGAAGGTGCCCTGCGAGCCGGTGAAGCCCTGGCAGATGACCTTCGTGTCCTTATTGATCAGAACAGCCATGATTACGCGGCCTCCTTCACGGCCTTGACGACCTTTTCAGCGGCATCCGCCAGGTTGTCGGCGGCGATGATGGGCAGGCCGGATTCGGCCATGATCTTCTTGCCCAGCTCGACGTTGGTGCCTTCCAGGCGCACCACCAGCGGCACGTTCAGGCTGACTTCGCGGGCCGCGGCGACGACGCCCTCGGCGATCACGTCGCAGCGCATGATGCCGCCGAAGATGTTGACCAGGATGCCTTCGACGTTCGGGTCGGACAGGATGATCTTGAAGGCCGCGGTGACGCGCTCCTTCGTCGCACCGCCGCCGACGTCCAGGAAGTTGGCCGGCGAACCGCCGTACAGCTTGATGATGTCCATGGTCGCCATGGCGAGGCCGGCGCCGTTCACCATGCAGCCGATGGAACCGTCAAGCTTGATGTAGTTCAGGCTGTGCTTGGACGCCTCGATTTCCGACGGGTCTTCTTCGGACTCGTCGCGCATCTCTTCGATGTCCTTGTGCCGGTAGAGGGCGTTCGGATCGAAGTTCATCTTGCAGTCCAGCGGGATCACCGCGCCGTCGCCGGTGACGACGAGGGGGTTGATCTCCAGCATGGAGGCATCGGTGTCGGTGAAGCAGGTGTAGAGCGCCGTCAGCAGCTTCGTGAAGGCGCCGACCTGCTTGCCTTCCAGCTTCAGCTGGAAGGCGATGTTGCGGCAATGGAAGCCGGAGATGCCCGAGGCCGGGTCGATGGTCTGGACGACGATCTTTTCCGGGCTGTGGGCGGCCACTTCCTCGATGTCCATGCCGCCTTCGGTCGACGCCATGATCGAGATGCGCGAGGTGGCGCGGTCAACCAGCATGGCGAGGTACAGCTCGCGCTTGATGTCGCAGCCGGCCTCGATGTAGACGCGCTTCACTTCCTTGCCGGCCGGGCCGGTCTGGTGGGTGACGAGCGTCTTGCCGATCATCTGCTTGGCGTTCTCGGCCACGTCGGCCGGCGACTTGACGACGCGCACGCCGCCCTTGTCGCCCGCTTCGGCTTCCTTGAACTTGCCCTTGCCGCGGCCACCGGCGTGGATCTGGCTCTTCACCACATAGACCGGGCCGGGCAGCTGCTTGGCGACCGTCGCGGCCTCGTCGGCGGTGTAGGCGACGCCACCCTCGAGAATCGGCACGCCGTACTTCGCGAGGATCTGCTTCGCCTGATACTCATGAATGTTCATGTTCGGGCTTCCCCTTCCTGCTGCTCAGGCCTGCGGCATGAGCTTCTTGGTCGCCTCGACGAGGCCCTTCACGGCGTTCACCGAGACGTCGAACATCGCCTGCTCTTCGGCGCTCAGGTCGATCTCGACGACACGCTCGACACCACCGGCGCCGATGATCACCGGCACGCCGACGTAGAAGCCGTCGAGGCCGTAGACGCCGTCGCACCACGCGGCGCAGGGCAGCAGGCGCTTCTTGTCCTTCAGGTAGCTCTCGGCCATCTGCACGGCGGCGGCGGCCGGGGCGTAGAAGGCGGAACCGGTCTTCAGCAGGCCGACGATCTCGGCGCCGCCGTCACGGGTGCGCTGCACGATCTGGTCGAGCTTCTCCTGGGTGGTCCAGCCCTTCTTCACCAGATCCGGCAGCGGAATGCCGGCGACGGTGGAATAGCGCACCAGCGGCACCATGGTATCGCCGTGGCCGCCCAGCACGAAGGCGGTGATGTCCTCGACGGAGACCTTGAACTCCTCGTGGAGGAACCAGCGGAAGCGGGCCGAATCCAGCACGCCGGCCATGCCGACGACCATGTTGTGCGGCAGGCCGGAGGCCTCGCGCAGGGCCCACACCATCGCGTCGAGCGGGTTGGTGATGCAGATCACGAAGGCGTTCGGGCAGTTGTCCTTGATGCCCTGGCCAACCGACGCCATCACCTTGGCGTTGATGCCGATCAGGTCGTCGCGGCTCATGCCCGGCTTGCGCGGCACGCCGGCGGTGACGATGACGACGTCGGCGCCCGCGATCGCGCTGTAGTCATTGGCGCCGGTGTATTCCGCATCCACGCCCTCGATCGGGGTCGATTCGGCGATGTCCAGGCCCTTGCCCTGCGGAGTACCTTCGGCGATGTCGAACAGGACGACGTCGCCCAGTTCCTTCAGACCGATCAGATGCGCCAGAGTGCCGCCGATGTTGCCGGCGCCGACCAGAGCGATCTTGTTGCGTGCCATGGATGTCCCCTCGTGCTGAGAAGCGGTTGCGATGCAGGGTACCGCACTGATGTTGCGGCAACACCAACGGGGGGCCTTAACTACCGCGTTTCCGGGCCGAGGACAAGGGCATACCCGCCACCCAACGGAATATTAGCGCCCCCTTATTTTCTGCGGTTCCCGCCATGTTCACCGGGAGCAAGGCGGGAGGGGGGATCGGGATGCCCGAAGGCGGTGTTACGCTTCCATGAAATCCGGGTGAGTAGCAGGAAAACGCCCCCTTCGGGTAGGTCTTGCCGGGGCTTGCTCCCCCTATACTCCCCGCCCGAGTCCCCCAGCCGGAGCCACCCTCCCCGTGTCGCCCATCGACCCCGCTTCGCCCGAGGCCGCCGCCGACGCCACCACCGCCGAGCGCGGTCGCGTCGGCGAGGTTTTGTCCGCCTTCCTGCGCCTCGGTGTCACCGCCTTTGGCGGGCCCGTGGCCCACTTGGGCTATTTCCGCGAGGAATTCGTGGTCCGCCGGCGCTGGCTGGACGAGGCAGCCTATGCCGATCTGGTGGCGCTGTGCCAGTTCCTTCCCGGACCGGCGTCCAGCCAGGTGGGCATCGCCCTTGGGTTGATGCGGGGCGGTCTCGGCGGCGCGGCGGCGGCGTGGATCGCCTTCACCCTGCCGTCGGCGCTGCTGATGGCGCTGGCGGCGCTCGGCATCGGCTGGCTGTCGGGCGCCGACGGACTGACGGCGGAGGCGCTCTCGGGGCTGAAGGCGGCGGCGGTGGCGGTGGTCGCCATCGCCCTGTGGGGCATGGCACGCGGCCTGATCCCCGACGCGCCGCGCGCCACCATCGCGGTCGTCGCCGCCGCGCTGGTGACCGTCTGGGGCGCGGCGGCGGCGCAGATCGTCGCCATCGCCCTCGGGGCCGCCGCCGGACTGATGGTGGTGCGACCGGAGACCCGCGCGGCGACCAGCCCGATTCCGCTGCCCATCGGCCGGCGCACGGCGCTGGCGGCGCTTGCCATGGCCCTCGCCCTGCTGGCGGGGCTGCCGCTGCTGGGCGGGCCGCACATGCTCGATCTGTTCGGCGCTTTTTACCGCGCCGGTGCCCTGGTGTTCGGCGGCGGCCATGTGGTGCTGCCGCTGTTGCAGGCGGAAGTGGTGGCGCCCGGCTGGGTGACGCCCGAGTCGTTCCTTGCCGGCTACGGGCTCGCCCAGGCGGTGCCGGGACCGTTGTTCACCTTCGCCGCCTACCTCGGCATGGCGTCGGATGGCTGGACCGGGGCGGTGGTGGCGCTGATCGCCGTTTTCCTGCCGGCGTGGCTGCTGGTCTTCGCGGCACTGCCGTTCTGGTCGACCCTGCGCGCCCATGCCCGC
>JAEWWF010000373.1 GCA_023396465.1 Pseudomonadota bacterium | reverse complement strand
GCCGGCGCCTGAGCGCCGCGTCGCCGCTCTGACTGGAGACCCATCATGCAGACCCAGCCGACCCCGCTTCTGCCCACCGCGCGCGGTGTCACCCGCACGCTGACCAACGGCCATTTCCTCGGCGGTCTCGCCGCCGGCGCCGCCATCGCCCTGGTGCTGAGCAACGAAGGCGTGCAGCGCGCCATCTTCCGTGGCATCGCCCGCATCGCCGCCGGCGCCCGCGCCGGGGTGGAAGAGGTGAAGGAACGCTTCCACGACGCGGAAGCCGAAGTCCGCATGGAACCCGGCGAGGAAGAAGGCGACGTGATCTAACCCGTCCGCCGCCCATCCTCGCCGCCACCGCCAAGGCTGGCCGACCGTCATGCGCATCGTTCACGAACTGCCCCGCCGCCTGCGTCTGCGGGCGCACAATTCGCTCGACCATCGTCTGACGCCGGCCTTCGTGGCCGACCTGGAGGACCGCGTGCCCGGCGTCACCGGCGCCCGCGCCAATCCGGTCGGTCACAGCCTGGTGATCTCCCACGATGGCGCCCCGACCACCCGCGAGCGCATCCTGGCGCTCATCGCCGCCACCCCGCCCGCCCTGCGGGCGCGGCCGCTGCCGGAGCCGGCCATGGCCCGTCATGGCCGTGGCGCATTGGTGGCGGTGTCCGGCCTCGCCCTTGGCCGCCTGCTGCCGCCGACGGCGCGCGGGGCGCTGACCCTCGGGCTGGTCGGGCCGGTGATCGCCCGTGGCGCCGTGGCGCTGGCCACCCGTGGCCTGTGCGTGGAGTTCCTCGACGGCGCCGCCCTCAGCATCGCCATGCTGCGCGGCGAGTACGGCGCCGCCACCACCACGCTCGCCCTGCTGCACCTTGGCGAATACCTGGAGGCGACCACCGACCGCACCTCCGCCGACCTGCTCAAGCGCCTGATCGTGCGACCGTCGGGCAGCGCCTGGCGCGAGGGCGCCGGCGGCGTCCTCACCGAGGTGCCGGTCGCCGACCTGCGGGTGGACGACATCGTCGTCGTCGGCCCCGGCGACACCATCCCGGTCGATGGCCACATCGTCAGCGGCGCCGCCGCCATCAGCGAAGCCTCGCTGACCGGGGAATCGGTGCCGGTGGACCGCGAGGCCGGCGGCCGCGTGCTGTCGGGCAGCGTGGTCGAAACCGGCCGCATCCGGGTGCGGGCGGTGCGCGTCGGCACCGCCACCACCGCCGCCCGCATCGCCCAGTTCCTGGAATCCGCCCTCGACCAGAAGCCGGAAATCCAGACCGCCGCCGAGCGGCTGGCCGACCGCCGGGTGGTCTATACCCTCGGCCTCGGCGCCCTCACCTTCGCGCTCACCCGCGACATCAGCCGACTGGCGTCGGTGTTCCTGGTCGATTACTCCTGCGCCCTCAAGCTGGGGGCGCCGGTGGCGGTGCGCTCCGCCCTCACCCGCGCCGGGCGGGCCGGCATCCTGGTGAAAGGCGGCCGCGCCATCGAGGCCCTGGCCACCGTCGACACCATCGTCTTCGACAAGACCGGCACCCTGACCCACGGCGACCTGGAACTGACCGACATCCACCCGCTGGGGGCCACCGACGATGCCGAGCACCTGCTCGCCCTGCTGGCCTCGCTGGAGGAACACGCCACCCACCCGGTGGCCGACGCGGTGGTGGCCGCCGCCCGCCGCCGCCAGTTGAAGCACGTCCATCACGACAGCGTGTCGTTCATTGTCGCCCACGGCCTCATCAGCGAGGTCGACGGCCGCCGCATCGTCGTCGGCAGTCAGCACTTCCTGGAGGATCACGAAGGCATCAGTTTCGCCGCCCAGGCCGACCTGATCGCCGAACTGGAGGCCGCCGGGCGCATCCTGCTGTTCGCCGCCATCGACGGCCACGCCGCCGGCATCGTCGGTTTGCGCGACCACCCCCGGCCGGAGGCGCGGGCGGTGCTCGACCGGCTGCGGGCGCTGGGGATCACGACCCTGGCGGTGCTGTCCGGCGACCGCGAGGCCAAGGTGCGGCCGCTGGCCGAGGACCTCGGCATCGATCTGGTGTTCGCCGACCGCAAGCCCGAGGACAAGGCCGAGGTGGTGCGCCAGTTGCAAGCGGAGGGCCGCCGTGTCGCCTTCGTCGGCGACGGGGTGAACGACGCCCCCGCCCTGCTGCTGGCCGAGGTGGGCATCGCCATGCCACGCGGCGCCGATCTCGCCCGCGCCACCGCCGACGTGGTGCTGCTGCGCGATGCCTTGAAGGGCGTCGCACAAGCCCGTCAGGTGGCGGTGGAGACGCTGGCGCTCATCCGCTCCAACTTCCGCTGGGCGGCGGCGCTCAACAGCCTGCTGTTCCTGGCGGCGGTGGGCGGCCGGGTATCGCCGGTGGCGACCTCGGTGCTGCACAACGGCATCACCCTCGGCACCCTGGCCCGCGCCCTGGTCGGCAGCCGTGGCGACCTGACATGAGGCCGGCGCGGCCTCGCGGTGTCAGGCGTCGACAGCGACCGCCGCCTCGACGCCGACAGCGGTCGCGCCGCCACGCTGGCGGTTGAGGTCGAGCAGGCGGGCCAGCGCCTCATCCTCCCCGATATCGGCCGGCCAGCCATAGGCGGCGGCAACGGCGGCATCGAGCGCCGCATGCGCCTGCGCCAGCCACGCCGGGCGGGCGTTGTAGAGGTTGGTGAGGGTGCGCTTCTTCAGTTCCTTGGCCGCCGCCTCGTCCCTGGGCAGCAGGCGGGGCGGGAAGCCGGCCACCACCTCGGGCACTTCCTCAACCAGATCGGGCGGATTCAGCCAGTTACGCCGCAACTGATCGAGCCGCGCGGCGGCGGCGGCGATGGCCTGGGCGCGCGGATCATCGGCATAGGCCGCCGCCGGCACGTCGGGCGTCAGGCCCTCGGGGAAGGGGAAGGTGCCGAACACGGAGTCGCCATTATAGGTCGGGTCATTGCCAACGCCGTGCCACGAGCATGTCCGCAACGACCAGCACTCGTGAAAGCGGCTGTGAAGGATGCCGAATGTCGTGTCGTCCTCACGCGCGATGACAACCAAGCGCGTATCGGGCAGAACTGACTTGTCGAGCCAGACGAACAGACGATGCTTCGCCACGCGCGGCGTTGCAATGTAGCGAGCCAGGGGGGCCAGGGCGCGCCGCATCCCCGGACGCGCTTCACCGTGGCGCCACCACTTCAACCTGTGCCCTTCACGACGGACTTGATCGCGGACGGGCTTCACACGGCCCAGCGCATATTCGAAAGGCGCTTCGTAAAGAGCAGCTTCAGCTTCCGACATTGTCGCACCGAAATCGATAATCCATGAGTCGGCGGGGCGCCTCGTAATCGCCATGCCGTTCATCCAAGGCTTAATCACGTCCGAGTTGGGACGGCCGTTTGGATTTGTCGGCAGCTGGAGCCACTCCCGAGCGAGGACGCCATCAATATCGAAAGGGCCTACCTTGATCGTGCCCTGGTACCCGAGCGCCCGGTTTTGTCTCTGCAGCGTTACAGCGCTCACGTCGAAGCCTCGCCCAGATAGATCGGCAAATACTTCCTCCACTGGGAGGCCATTGAGGGACCTTGATACTCCGTCGTCACCCCTCGGCCCGAAGCATACCAGCGACACCCGCACCGCCGCCCCGTCCACCGTCCAGGCTTCGTCCGCCCAGGCGTCGGTGATGACGTGGTGCTCGCGGATGGCGTCCAG
>JAEWWF010000218.1 GCA_023396465.1 Pseudomonadota bacterium | reverse complement strand
GGACCGAATGGACGGAAACCTTCGGCGCCACCCTCGCCATGGCCCGCGATGCCGGCCAGCCCGACACCGACGGCAGCGCCTACTGGCGCCACTGGGTGACGGCGCTGGAGGTCATGCTGGCCGCGCGTGGCGTCGCCGACAAGACCACGCTCGACGCCCTGAAGGCCGACTGGGCGGAAGCCTACCGCCGCACGCCCCACGGATCGCCGGTGCGGCTGGCCCGCTGACGGGCCGGCCCCCGGCCGTCGCCGCCGTCACGCCCCCAGGCTGCGGGCCAGTTTCTTCAGGTTGATGGCATCCAGCAGGGCGCGCAGTTCCTGGCGGGCGGCGACGTGGCTCATGCTCAGTTCCACATTGACGCCCTGTGCCCGCAGGTCGAGCAGCGTCAGCCCTTGCAGGAACAGCTCGCGGTAGATGACGCGCTCGCCCAGGCCCGGCGCGGTGCGGAAGCCGATGCGCGACGACAGTTCATCCACCAGCTCCTCCATCTGCCGCTTCATGCGGCTGTCGACGTGGCTGAGGCGGTTGCGCAGCACGATCCAGTCCACCGAGCCACCGTCCTTCAGCGCCCGGTTCTTGCGCGTCTCCCAGATGGAGGCGGCGTAGTGGCTGGGTCCGGCGATGGTCATGGTGTCGGGATCGACGCGGGCGATGACGTCCAGGTCGACGAAACTGTCGTTCAACGGCGTGATGAGGGTGTCGGCGAACACATGGCCGGCGCGCGACAGGTAGTTGTCGGAGCCGGCGGTGTCGATCACCACCACGTCGTTGGTCTTCGACAGGTCGGCGATGGCGCGCAGCAGGCGGCGCAGGTCGGTGTCCTTGTCCGGCGACATCTCGATCGGTACGTGCGTCGGCAACGGCAGGTCCAACCCCCGGTCACGACAGGCACGGGCGCGGTTCTCGATATAGCGCGACAGCGTGCCCTGGCGTGCATCAAGGTCGATGGTGCCGACCCGCAGCCCCTCGTACAGCAGGCTGACGATCAGATGCATGGCGATGGTCGACTTACCGGTGCCGCCCTTCTCGTTGCCCATGACGATAGTATGTACCCCGTCGCCCTGCGACCAGTTGCGGCGGATCCCCTGCGACGCCTCGGCGTTCATGCGGTGTCCCTCCCCCTCGGTGTTCTTCACGACAGGCGCGCTCACGATACCGCCCGCAGCCAGACGGTGGTGTCGTGGAAGGCCGCCCCCCCGGCCGGCGGTGGCGGTTCCGCGCTCGTCAAGGTGTTGATGCCCTCGCCGCCCTCGAAATCGGCATTGGGCCAGATGCTTTCGACGATCAGCACGCCGCGCTGCACGCCATCGAACAGCTGCGCGTGGATCGGCACTTCGCCGCGCCGGTTGCCCAGCACCACAACGGCGCCATCGGACACGCCATGCTCGGCGGCATCGGCGGGATGGATCATCACCGTCGGCCGCTTCTCCAGCTTGCGGCTGGTCGGCGTCTCGGAAAAGCTGGAATTGAGGAAGTTGCGGGCTGGCGCCGTCACCAGACGGAACGGCCGTTCCTCGCTCAACTCATCCAGGATTTCCACATGATCGGGCGCCGCCGGCAGCGCCCCGCCGAGCGGCCCGAGGGCGGACCAGTCGGGATGGAAATGGAAGCGGGCGTCGGGTTGCGGGAAGCCGTCATGGAAGCAGCCCCCACCGGAAGCGCCGTTACGGACCGAGACGTCGATGCCGCCGGCCGCGAAGACCTCCTCGGCACCGGGCCATCCGCTGGCCCGCAGGGTGGCATCCACCACCTCCCACGCCGTCATGTGCAGGGTGGGATGCTCCGCCCCCAGGCGGCGCAGCAGGTCGTTGACCACCCAGTGGTTTTCCCGCGCCTCGCCGGCCGGGGTGATGACCGGCTTGTGGACCTGAAGGAAGGTGTGGCCGCCGGCCTTGTAGATGTCGGCGTGCTCCAGGAACATGGTCGCCGGCAGCACCACGTCGGCATATTTGGCCGTTTCGGTCATCACCTGTTCGTGGACGCACAGGAACAGGTCGTCGCGCGACAGGCCGGCCTTCACCGTGCGGTGCTCCGGCGCCACCATGGCCGGGTTCATGTTCTGGATGAGCATGGCATGAACGGTCGGACCGTCACCCAGGTCCGCCGGCTCGCCGGTCAGCACCCGGCCGATGCGCACCATGTCGAGCCCGCGCTGGCCGGTGCGCGGCACATCCCGCGCCGACAGCAGCCGGTCGTCGATGTGGAAGCCGCCGGAATAGCTGTAGAGGCCGCCGCCGCCGCGCACCGCCCATGCCCCCGTCACCGCCGGCAGGCAGGAAGCGGCGTGCATGGCGGCGGCGCCGTTGCGCTGGCGGGTGAAGCCGTAGCCGAAGCGGATGAAGCTTTTCTTCGTGCTGCCGTAAAGCCGGGCGAAAGCCTCGATCTCCGCTTCCGTCAGGCCGGTGACCGTCGCCGCCCAGGCCGGCGTGCGCTCGCGCAGGTGGGCTTCGGTCTGCGGGCCGAAGTCGGTCAGGCGGGCGAGGAAGTGGCGGTCGACCATGCCGTCGCGCAGCAGGACGTGCATGACGGCGCAGGCCAGCGCCCCGTCGGTGCCCGGCCGCAGCATCAGGTGCATGTCGGCCTGGCGGGCGGTGGCGTTGCGGTAGGGATCGACCACCACCACCCTGGCGCCGTGCGCCTTGCGGGCCTTGGCGACGTGGGTCATCACCTGCACCTGGGTATGCACCGCGTTGGTGCCCCACAGGACGATCACCTCCGCCTCGGCGATCTCCAGGCTGCTGGTGCCGAGCTTGCCGCCGACGCCGGCGAACCAGCCAGGATCGGCGGTGCCGGTGCAGATGGAGCCGGTCTGGCGCGAGTACCCGAGCAGGTTGCCCAGCCGCTCGATCCCGTCGCGCTGCACGAGGCCCATGGTGCCGGCGTAGTTGTAGGGCCACACCGCTTCCGGCCCGTGGCGGTTGGCGGCATCCTGGAAGCGTTCCGCCACCAGATCGAGGGCGGTGTCCCAGTCCACCGGCTCGAACCGGCCTTCGCCCTTGGCGCCGCGGCGGACCAGCGGGCGGGTCAGGCGGTCGGGGTTGTGGACTCGCTCGGCATAGCGGGCGACCTTGGCGCAGATGACACCATCCGTATAAGGATGATCCTTGGCGCCGTGAACCCGGCCGATGCGGTCCGGCGCGATCCGCTCCACGGCCAGGGCGCAGGCCGAGGGACAGTCGTGGGGGCAGACGGAGGGAACGATTTCGGCGGCGGTCATCAACACCTAGTGCCAAAGGATGAACGATTCCCCAGACTGTAGCGGCAAAGCCGGCCACGACGCCAGCCGAACGTTGCGCGGCGGACGGATTCACGCTATCTCGACGGCATCAATTCTCGCCCCGGCGGTGGTCGCCTGGGGTCGTGCCCGCCGTCTGTGCTGCGGCGTGTGGCTGTAGAAGGACTTCGTACCCATGAACCGGCTCGTGCTGCCGGTCGCCGCCATGGCGGTGATCGTCGTCGCCTCCAACATCCTGGTGCAGTACCCGATCAACGACTGGTTGACCTGGGGCGCCCTGACCTATCCGTTCGCCTTCCTGGTCACCGACCTGACCAACCGCACCTGGGGTCCGACCGCCGCCCGCCGGGTGGTGACGGTGGGCTTCCTGATTGCCGTCGTCATGTCGGCGTGGCTGGCGACGCCGCGCATCGCCGCCGCCTCCGGCGCCGCCTTCCTGATCGCCCAGCTGCTGGACGTCACCCTGTTCGACCGCCTGCGCCACCTGCGCCAGTGGTGGGCGGCGCCGCTGGCGTCGTCCACGGTGGGCTCGGCGGTCGACACCGCCATCTTCTTCGCCGGCGCCTTCATGCTGACCGACGTGCCGTGGGTGTCGCTGGCGGTGGGCGACTATGGCGTCAAGCTCGGCCTCGCCCTGCTGATGCTGGTGCCCTTCCGCGTGGCCATCAGAACGGTCCTGGCGAAGCCGTCGCAGGCTTGATAGAGACAAAGGGGCGGGCCGCAGGGTCCGCCCCTTTTGCTTTGCCTGCCACTACAGAAGAGAGACCTGCCGTGACCGAGCGAATGGATTGCGTGGTGATCGGCGCCGGTGTCGTCGGACTGGCCGTCGCCCGCACCCTGGCCCTGCGCGGGCGCGAGGTGATCGTGCTGGAGGCGGAGGACGCCATCGGCACCATCACGTCAAGCCGCAACAGCGAAGTGATCCACGCCGGCGTCTATTACCCGACCGGCAGCCTGAAAGCCCGGCTGTGCGTGCGCGGCAACCGCATGCTCTATGAGTACTGCGATGCCCGCGCGGTGCCTTACGTCAACTGCACCAAGCTGATCGTCGCCTGCTCCGATGACGAAGTGACGGCGTTGAAGGCCCTGCAAGCCAAAAGCGCCGAGAACGGTTGCCGCCTCGACTGGATGGAAGCGCGCGAGGCCATGGCGCTGGAACCGGCGCTGCACTGCGTCGGCGCCTTGCACTCGCCCACCACCGGCATTGTCGACAGCCACAGCCTGATGGTCTCCCTGCGCGGCGAGTTGGAGGACCACGGCGGCATGATCGCCTTCAAGTCGCCGGTGACCGGCGGCGCGGTGGTCGACGGCGGCCGGGTGCGGCTGGAAGTCGGCGGTGCCGAGCCCACGGCCATCGAGGCCGGGCTGGTGGTCAACTGCGCCGGTCTGGGGGCGCAGGCGGTGGCGCGGGCCATCCACGGGCTTGATCCGGCGACGGTGCCGCCGCTGCACTACTGCAAGGGCAACTACTTCACCATGACCGGCAAGGCGCCGTTCAGCCGCCTCATCTACCCGCTGCCGACCGCCGCCAGCCTGGGGCTGCACTACACCCGCGACATGGCCGGCCAGGGGAGGTTCGGGCCGGACGTGGAGTGGATCGACAGCCTGGACTACAGCGTCGACCCGCGCCGCGCCGACAGCTTCTATGCCTCCATCCGCCGCTACTGGCCCGAGGTGCAAGACGGCCAACTGCACGCCAGCTACTCCGGCATCCGGCCGAAGATCCAGGCCCAGGGCGAGCCGACCCGCGACTTCGACATCCAGTCGCCGGCCATGACCGGCGTCGCCGGATATTGCGCCCTTTACGGAATTGAAAGCCCCGGTCTGACATCCTGCCTGGCAATCGCGGATTACGTGGCGGAGATGGTGGCGTGACGGCATCGGCATGGCGCGGCGGGCGAACCGCCGCAGCCCTGGCCGCCCTGGCGGCGGCGATGATCCTCGGCGGCCCGGCGGCGGCTCAACAACCGCCGGCGGCCATGCCGGCCGTGCCCGGCGCGGCGGATGCTCCGGCGTCCGCCCCACGGGTGGAGATCATCCGCATCCCTGACTGGCGCGGCCGCGCCCGCGACATGGTGGAAACTCTGTCGGAATACCAGCGCGCCCGCGCCCCGCAGGCGACGCTGCTGATGCGCGGCGGCGCCTCGCTGCTGTTCCGCACCGAGAAAGACGACGAGCTGGCCCAGCTCACCACCCCCGCCGCGTTGGCCGAACGCCAGCCGCCGGAACCGCTCGGCACCTTGCAGCGGCAGTTCGCCCGCAGCATCGACGGCGTGGTGGTCGATGGCCTGAGTTGCGGCTTCACCCCGCCGCTCATCCCTGACCAGATCAAGCGGCTCCAGGATTTCGGCGTTCAGGTGTTGAGCATCGAGGTCTGCGCCACCGACGATCTCGCCAAGACCGCCCGGGAGGCGGCGGGCAAGACCGGAGTGCTGGTCTACGTCACCAAGGACGAGGATCTGGCCCATATTCCCGGCGGCCGGCTCGGCGGCGGCAACGCCCAGATGGTGCAGGCATTGGGACAGGCCCAGACCGTCCTGTTCAACCTCGACAACCGCCGCCATGCCTCCAAGGCCGACTGGCTGGCGGCCTTGCGCGACACCAACCACGACGTGGTGGTGATCGAACCCTTCTTCCGGGGCGACAAGCCGCTGACGCCGAAGGAGGTTTATGCCCTGAAGTTCAAGAAGGTGGGCACGCCGCGTCTGGTGCTCGCCCGTCTGCCCATGACCACCGCCTACGATACCGCGTGGTACTGGAAGGCCACCTGGAAGGTCGGCAATCCCTCCTTCGTGCGCGAGATGGACGAGCGGCCGGGGCAATTCCGGGTCGACTACACCAACCCGGAATGGCGGTCCCTGGTCGGCCAGACCTTCGCCGGCCTGCTCGACCTCGGCTTCGACGGCATCATGCTCGACGGCATGGACGCCGTCGCCCGCATGGACGACGGCACCAACTGACGACGATGGAGGCGGAGGCGGAGGCGGAGGCGACGGACGCTCATGCCTCCGCCATCGCCCACACGTCCTTGTCGCGCTCGGCGGTCCAGATGGTGGGGCGGTCGAGGCCCTGGGCTTCGTCCACGGCGCGGGCGACATCGAACGGCATGCAGTGGTCGTAGATGACCCAGTGGCCATACTTGGGGTCCATCTTCTCCCGCGCCATGCGGTAGATCTGCTTCAAATCCTTGCCCTCGGCCACGCCCTGCCGCGCCGTCTCGAACAGGTCGGTCAGGAAGGCCTGGGTGCCGGCCATGGCCTCGTCGCACTGCTCCGGCGTGTGCAGGGCGTCGCCGCGCCCCGGCACCAGTTTAGCGGGCCTGAGGTCGCGCAGGGCCTGCAGGGTGTGCGGCCAGTCGCGCAGGTGGGCATCGCCGGTGTAGGGCGTCGCGCCGTATTCCACCAGATCGCCGGCGTAAAGGATCTGCTGGTCGGGCAGCCAGGCGATGGTGTCGCCCTGGGTATGGCCGCGCCCGGGATTCCAGATCTCCACCCGCTGGTTGCCGAGGTCCACGGTGATGCGGCCGTCGAACACCACCGTCGGCCAAGTCAGGCCCTTGATGGTCTCGTGGCCCTGGAACAGGCGGGGGAAGCGGCCGAACTCGCTCTCCCAGTCCTGCTGGCCGCGCTCGACGATCATCTCGTGGGTGCGTTTCGACGCGATGACCGTATGGGCGCCGTAGGCCGCCGCCCCCAGCACCCGCACGGCGTGGTAGTGGGTCATGAGGATGTGGGTCACTGGCTTGTCGGTGACCTTGCGGATCTCGGCGATCACCTTCTGCGCCATCAGCGGCGTCGCCTGGGTGTCGATGACCATGACGCCATGATCGCCGACGATGACGCCGGTGTTCGGGTCGCCCTCGGCGGTGAAGGCATAGGCGCCACGGCCGAGTTCGGCGAAGGTGATGGTCTTGTCGCCCAGGTCGCCGGTGGAGGCGAAGGTACGGGTGGTCATCGGGTGTCTCCCTTGTGTGTCATGGGCGGCGGAGTGACCGGGCGCGGCGGTGCTCACAGCCCCAGGTATGCCGCCTTCACCTTGTCGTCGGCGAGCAGCCGCTCGCCGGTGTCGGCCAACACGATGTGGCCGGTTTCGATCACATAGCCACGGTCGGCGATGGCGAGGGCCGAGAAGGCGTTCTGCTCCACCAGCAGGATGGTGGTGCCCTGCTCCCGCAGCATCTGTACGATGTTGAAGATCTCCCCCACCAGCAGCGGCGCGAGGCCCATGCTCGGCTCGTCCAGCAGCAGCAGGCGGGGGTGGGCCATCAGCGCCCGGCCCATGGCGAGCATCTGCTGCTGCCCGCCGGACAGGGTGCCCGCCGCCTCCAGCCGCTTCTTCCTCAGGATCGGGAAGGTGTCGTA
>JAEWWF010000203.1 GCA_023396465.1 Pseudomonadota bacterium | reverse complement strand
CCTCCGGGCCCTTCAGCAGGGCGAACTCGACGAAGCCCTCCATCTCGTTCAGGTGGCTGTCGCGCTCGCGCCAGATGCGCTCGAAGTCGGCCTCGTTGCCCTTGCGGATGCGGAAGCGGTTCATGGCGATGAACATGGGGAGTTCCCTTGGCTCGTTATTGCGAATAAGTCGCATTATATCTACAGCGGCGGGCGAACGCAAACGACGGGGCGCTGCTCTCGGGCACTTCCTGGCCTAACGGTCGTCCCTGGCCACCCTGTGGGCGGCGGCGGCGAGGTCGTCCGGCCGGTTGACGTTGAAGAACGGATCATCGGGTGCGTCCGGCCAGTCCACGGCGGTGGTGCGGTGGCGGTCGAGCCAGGTCTCGACCCGGCGCACATGCTCCTCCACCAGCGCCCGCCGCAGGGCAGCGGCCAGGTCCACCGGCCACAGGGCAACCACCGGGTGCCTCCTGCCGCCCGAGGCGGCGCAGGCGATCGTGGCCCCGGCCTCGGTGGCCTGCCGCAGCCGGGCGGCGAGGTCGGGTGGCAGGAACGGCGTATCACCGCCAACGGTGAGCACATGGGTCACCTCCGGCTGGGTGGCGGCGGCCCATTCCAAGGCGGTCAGCACGCCCGCCAGCGGCCCCGCGAATCCCGCCACCGCATCGGGCAGCACCGGCAAGCCGAAGGCGGCGAAGCGACCGCCATCGCCATTGGCATTGATCGCCATCGCCCCCGCCGCGACCTGGGGCGCCAGACGGTCGATCACATGCGCCAGCATGGGGCGGTCGCCAAGCGGGAGCAGCGCCTTGTCGCCGCCCCCCATGCGGCGCGACAATCCGCCCGCCAGGATGACGCCGGCCACGCGGAGGGGCGGAGGGGGCTTTGGGGTGTCGGCGGTGGCGGTCATCGGCGGCGGCTTTCCCTATGATCCCTGATGTATAGCCGGTCCGATGCCGTCGCGTCAGCCGGTCTCATGCCGCCGCGCCGGGCGGCAGGCCGGTCAGCAGGCGCAGGGTGAAGCTGGCGTTGCGGCGCAGGCCGTAAGGGGTGGAGAGGCTGCGCAGATGGTGCGACAGGGCGCCCAGCCGGTCGCCATGGCCAAGGAGGCATTCGGCGGCATGGTGCTCCAGCCGCACCAGCTTGCGGCGAAAGGCCTCGCGCACATGCGGCGGCAGCGGATGGGCCAGCAGGCCGCGCACGACGTCCGGCGCCGCCGCGTCGTAGGCGAGGCTGCGCGACAGGGAACCCGGCGTTTCGGTGATGATGAAGGTCGGCTCCTCGACGAACCCGATACGGTGGCCGCCTTGGGCGAGGCGGAAGGCCACCGTCGTCCATTCAAAAAACTTGGGCACCGCCGCGAAGGGCTCCACGGTGACGGCGGCGGTGCGGTAGAGGCCGCCGCAGGACGACAGCCAGTTGGTCTCGGCCAGTGTCGCCAGCGGATCGGCGGCGAACGGCGCCATGGCGGCGAACAGCAGCCGCCGGCTGCCGTCGGGGCGGATGCTGTAGCCGTTGGTCACCACGGCGTCGGGGCGGTCGTCGGTCTCCAGCCGCGCCAGCCGCTGCGCCAGGGCATCGGGCATGTAAGCGTCGTCATCGTCCAGAAAGGCGAAATAGGGTGCTCGCACCGCCACCCGGCCGGCGTGGATGGCGCGCGGCAGGCTGCCGATCTCCTGCCGCAGCACCCGCACCCGCGGCAAGGTGGCGAGCCGCTCCATCAGCCGGGGCTCCACCCGTGGGCCATTGGCGACAATCACCGGCCGCGCCACGGCCTCGCGCTGGTCCAGCAGGCTGTCGACGGCGCGCAGCAGGCTCTGGGCGCGTGCGGCCTCGCAGGTGGTGGGGATGATGACGTCGACGATGGCAGAGGGGGTCATGCGGGGCGGCTCCTTCGGCGGCGCAGGCCGCTCGACACCATCTCCACGGCGATGCGCTCCAGCCCCGCCGGCCGGCCCAGCACCACCCAGGCGGACAACAGCAGCACGGTATAGGTGACGCCGCCGACCGCCACCCGCAGCACGAAGTCGGGCACCGTCGGCACGGTGGCCGGCGGCAGCGACAGCAGGACCATGGCCATGCCGGCGGTGGCCAGCATCGGCCGCGCGACGGCCCGCACCAGCCGCAGGGGTGTGATCAGGCCGACCTGAAGCACGCGGGCGTAGGAGATGAGGGTGAAGGCAATGGCGCCGATGAGCGTGGCGGTGGCGACGCCGGTCAATCCGTCGTCGCGAAACCATAGCCACCAGGCGCCGGCGAAGATGCCGGCCTGCGCCCAGGTGCCCCAGCCCGACAGCGCCATGCGTCCGACCGCCACCAGCAACGTGCCCACCGGGTGACGCAAGGCGATCACCGCCATGGTCAGGCAAATGATCTGGAACACCGGCACCGACGGCACCCACTGTTCCCCGAACACCACATGAATGAGTTCGCGGGCGGTGAGAGCGGCGCCCATGGCGGACGGCAAGGCCAGGGCTGCGGAGCCGGAGATCGCCTGTTCGGCGGCGGCGCGCAGGCGGTCGCGCTGGTTTTGCAGGGCGGCGAAGGCGGGCAGCAGGGCGCGTCCAACCGGCGCCAGCAGTTCCCCCACCAGCATGTTGGCGAGATCGCTGGCGACCGAGTAAAATCCGAGCGCCGCCGGCCCCGCCGCACCGCCGACGATGATGCGGTCTAGCCGCAACTGGGCGAAGCGGCCGACGCTCTGCACCGTCAGCCACAGGCTCATGCGCAGGAAGCGGCGCAGGCTTTTCAGCGACAGGCGCGGCCGGTAGGGGTGCAGCACGTAGCTCATCACCACCGAGGCGACGCGGGCGGTGGCATAGCCGGCCACCAGCGCCCAGTAGCTTTGCAGCAGAACCGCCAGCGTCACCGCCACCACCACCGACGCCAGCTTCTGCACCACGAACAGCAGGAAGTCGCGGCCCATGGAGAGATCGCGCTGGAAATCGACGATGCCGACGTTCTGGAAGCCGCCGATCACCATGGCGGCCGCCATCGCCATCACCACCGGCGGCACCCGCGGATCATCGAAATAGGCCGCCGCCGGATAGGCGAGGGCAAAGGTCAGGGTGGCGGCCAGCATGGCCTGGATCAGGTTCATGGTCCAGGCGGTGTCGTAGTCGTCGCGGGTGAGGGTGTCGTGGTGGATCAGCACGGTGCGGACGCCGAATTCCAGCACCGCCTCGGTGAAGGCGAGGATGATCATGGCCATGCTGACGAGGCCGAAATCCTCCGGCGTCAACAGGCGGGCAAGCACGATGGTGCTGACGAGGCCAAGCAGCCGCACGATCCACCGCGACCCCAGCGCCCAGGCGGAGGCCCGCAGCACGACGGTGCGCGAGACGGCGGCGCGGCCCGCCGGGGGCGGGGGCAGGGGCGTGCGGCTGATCGGGGGGACCGCCTCAGGCAACGGGAACCCCCTGGAGCCAGTGCACCAGCAGGCTCATCTTCCAACTGCTTTTCTTCAGCCGGCTGGCGCCGGGGAAGGCGTCGCGCGGGTGCAGGTCGTGGTCTTCCAGGCGGCCCCAGGCGACACCCCGGCGGGCCAGTGAGTATTCCCAGATGCTGCGGTTCTTGTGATAGGCGTTGCCGAGCATGGTGGTCGGCGCCCCCAGAATGCAGCCGGCGATGGTGCTGTGGGTGCGGTTGGTGATGATGCGGCGGGCGCGGGCGTGCATCTCCACCCAATGATCGAAGCTGCGGCCGAAGTAGGCGGGGTCGAGGCGCACCCAGCCGGGCAGGGTGCCCTGACGGGTGGAGGCGGGCGCTTCCGGGTCGCGGCGCAGGGCCAGCAGGTTATAGGTGGTGCGTCGGTGCCGGTGCCGCAGCAGCACCGAGCCAGGCATGTAAAAGGCTGTGTCGTCGTTGAGATGCAGGGTGGCGCCGTTGGTGATGGGCGCCATCAGGTCGTGGGTGACATGCTCGCGGGCGAAGACATGGAACTCCTTGCCGGCGGCGGCGCGCACCATGGCGGCGGCGAGATCACGGGCGAAACCGGCATCGGCCTCCACCGTGCAGGGACCCTGGATGACGGTGCGGGCCGGGCTTTCCAGCGCCAGCCGCAAGCCGTCGATGGCGCGCGGGCTGGACCAGCGGTTGAGCCCGCCGCTCCCGTGGACATAGACCACATGGTCCGGCGTGATGGCGGCCTGCGGCAGGGACTCGAAGGGGGTTGCGGTCCAGCGCAGGCCGAGGGCGTCGGCCAGATGCTCCATACCGCGATAGATGAGAAAATCACCCCAGTTGCCGCCCGGCTGCACCAGCAGGAACGGCCGCTCGCGCAAGGCGATCAGCACATCCACCAAGGCGCGGTCGGCATGGGCCGGAATGACCCGTGCCGGCACGTCGGGGTGTGGTGTCTCGGCCTTGGGGGTGGGGGTCACGCTGTGCTCTCCCTGTGGGCGATGGGCGGCCCAAGGATAGGGAAAGGTCGGTGGCGCCGCGACGTATCGGGCGGATCACGTCCGAAGGATAGGACCGGCTGCGTTGGGCACTGGAAAGATCGGGGCAGGGTGGGCTATGTAGGGCCTTCGGTTTTCAGAAGGGACACGTTCGATGGCTGAGTGTTATTGCCGTTCCGGTCGCGAGTTCGACGCCTGCTGCGGCCCCTACCTTGCCGGCCAGCCGGCGCCGACGCCGGAAGCGCTGATGCGCTCGCGCTATTCGGCCTTCGCCACCGGCAACATCGACTATCTGGAAGAGACGCTGCTGCCGGAAACCCGCCACGACTTCGAGAAGGCCAACGCCCGCGCCTGGGCGGAGAACAGCGAGTGGACCGGCCTTGAGGTCCGCCACACCCAGAAGGGCGGCGCCGAGGATGACACCGGCGTGGTCGAATTCGTCGCCCACTACCGCACTGGCGGCAAGGATCAGGTTCACCACGAGACCAGCTCGTTCGTGAAGCGCGACGGCCGCTGGTGGTATGTCGACGGCATCATGGGCTCGCTGCCGCGCACCGCTGCCAAGGTCGGCCGCAACGATCCGTGCCCCTGCGGATCGGGCAAGAAGTACAAGAAGTGCTGCGGCGCCGCCGCCTGATCCCGCGGCCGACGGTCTGACGGAAACAGAAACGCCCGGATGATGGATCATCCGGGCGTTCTTCTTTTCCTGCGGCCGGCCTTATGCGCTGCGGCCAAACACGCGCTTGAAGATCGTGTCGACGTGCTTGGTGTGATAGCCGAGGTCGAAGATCTCTTCCAACTCCGCGTCCGACAGCTTCGCCGTCACGTCGGCGTCCTGCTTCAGGTTGGAGAGCAGGTCGCCCTTGCCGCCCCACACCTCCATGGCGTTGCGCTGGACGATGCGATAGCTGTCCTCGCGGCTGACACCGCGCTGGGTGAGGGCGAGCAGCACCCGCTGGCTGAACACCAGGCCGCCCATCTGGTTGAGGTTCTTCTCGATGTTCTCGGGGTAGATCACCAGATTGGCGACCACGTTGGTCAGACGCGCCAGGGCGAAATCGAGGGTGACGGTGGCGTCGGGGCCGATGTAACGCTCCACCGACGAATGGCTGATGTCGCGCTCGTGCCACAGGGCGACGTTTTCCATCGCCGGCAGGGCGTAGGCGCGCACCATGCGGGCGAGGCCGGTCAGGTTCTCGGTCAGCACCGGGTTGCGCTTGTGCGGCATGGCCGAGCTGCCCTTCTGGCCCTTGGCGAAGAACTCCTCGGCCTCGCGCACTTCGGTACGCTGGAGATGGCGGATTTCAACGGCCAGTCGCTCGATGGAGCTGGCGATGACGCCGAGCACCGAGAAATACATGGCGTGGCGGTCGCGCGGGATGACCTGGGTGGAAATCGGCTCGACCTCCAGGCCCATCTTGGCGGCGACGTGTTCCTCCACATGCGGATCGATGTTCGCGAAGGTGCCGACGGCGCCGGAAATGGCGCAGGTGGCCACTTCCTTGCGGGCGGCGAGCAGGCGCTCGCGGTTGCGCTGGAACTCGGCGTGGAAGCTGGCGAACTTGAGCCCCATGGTCACCGGCTCGGCATGGATGCCGTGGCTGCGGCCCATGCACACCGTCATCTTATGCTCGAAGGCGCGCGTCTCCAGCGCCGTCAGCAGGGCGTCGATGTCGGCCAGCAGGATGTCGGCGGCCTGCACCAGCTGCACGTTCAGGCAGGTGTCGAGCACGTCGGAACTGGTCATGCCCTGGTGGACGAAGCGCGCCTCGTCGCCGACGTATTCGGCCAGATTGGTCAGGAAGGCGATGACGTCGTGCTTGACCTCTGCCTCGATGGCGTCGATGCGGGCGACCTCGAACTGGCCGCGCTCCCACACCGCCTTGGCGGCTTCCTTCGGAATCACCCCAAGCTCGGCCTGGGCGTCGCAGGCGTGCGCCTCGATCTCGAACCAGATGCGGAACTTGTTCTCGGGGTCCCAGATGGCGGCCATCTGCGGGCGGGAATAGCGCGGGATCAAGACTCGTCTCCTTGGCTGTCTCCACCACGGACGTTCCAAGTCCTTGGTCCAGAACAAGAAACGCAGGCGGTGCGGAATGTTTGGGCCGGGGCCGCTGTGGCCCGTCTTTTACCACCGCGCGGCGGCGCTGTGGTGGCTTTTCTTGCGCGTCGGGCCAACCCGCCGCGCGGTGTCGGAGGGCGCCGAGGCCCCGCCGTCATCCGCCGACGAGAGCCAGGAATTCGGCCTCGGTCATGGTCGCGACCCCCAACTCCGCCGCCTGCTTCAGCTTCGATCCGGCACCGGGGCCGGCGACCACCAGGTCGGTCTTCTTGGACACCGACCCCGCCACCTTCGCCCCCAGCGCCTGGGCGCGGGCCTTGGCCTCGCCCCGGCTCATGGTCTCCAGGGTGCCAGTGAAGACGATGGTCTTGTCCTTGATGGGGCTGTCGGCGGCGATCTGCTGCTCGAAGGGTTGCACCTCCACCCCGGCCGCCTTTAGGTCATCGAGCACGGCGATGTTGTGCGGCTCGGTGAAGAAACCGGTGAGGTCGTCGGCCATGCTTTCGCCGATGCCCTCGATGCCCAGCAGTTCCTTGTGGGCGTCGCTGTCCTTGTCGGCGGCGGCGCGCATGGCCTCGGTCAGGGTGTCGAGGTCGCGGTAGACGCGCGCCAGCAGGCGGGCCGTCGCCTGGCCGACCTGAGGAATGCCAAGCGCGTGAATGAAGCGGTCGAGGCCGATGCGGCGGCGGGCGTCGATGGCGTCGAACAGGTTTTGGGCGGACTTCTCGCCGATACGCGGCAGGCTGCTGATGCGCTTCTGCCCCGGCGTTTCCAGGTCGCGCAGGCGGAAGATGTCGGCCGGCGCCTTCAGGAAGCCCCGCTCGTGGAACAGTTCGATCTGCTTGGCGCCGAGGCCCTCGATATCGAAGGCGTCGCGGGAAACGAAGTGCTTCAGGCGCTCCACCACCTGGGCGGCGCACACCAGACCGCCGGTGCAGCGCCGCGCCACGGCGCCCTCCTCGCGGATGACCTGGCTGCCGCACACCGGGCAGACCTCCGGGAATTCGTACTCCGCCGGTCCGCGCGGCTGGCCTTCCACCACGCCGAGAATTTGCGGGATGACGTCGCCGGCCCGCTGGACGATGACGGTGTCGCCCACCCGCACGCCCTTGCGCTTGATTTCGTCCTCGTTGTGCAGGGTGGCGCGGCTGACCACCACGCCGCCCACGGTGACCGGCGTCAGATGGGCGACCGGGGTTAGCACCCCGGTGCGGCCGACCTGAATCTCGATCTTCTCCAGCACCGTGTGGGCTTGCTCGGCGGGGAACTTATGGGCGATGGCCCAGCGCGGACTGCGGCTGACGAAGCCGAGGCGCTTTTGCAGGTCGACGCGGTTGACCTTGTAGACCACGCCGTCGATGTCGTAGGGCAGGGTCGGTCGCCGCTCGAAGATGTCGCGGTAGAGGTCCATCACCTCCTCGACCGAACGGCACAGGCGGGCCAGCGGGTTGGTCGGCAGGCCCCAGGCGTGCAGCGTCTCCAGATACTCCCAATGGGTGGTCGCCTCGTAGCCGACCACCTCGCCCCAGGAGTAAGCGAACAGCGACAGCGGCCGCGCGCGGGTGATGTCCGGGTCTTTCTGACGCAAGCTGCCGGCGGCGGCATTGCGCGGGTTGGCGAAGATCTTGCCGCCCGCCGCCTCCTGCCGTTCGTTCAGCGCGAAGAAGGCGTCGCGGCTCATGTAGACCTCGCCGCGCACCTCCAGCACCGCCGGCGCGTCGCCGTGCAGGCGCTCCGGCAGCTCTGCGAGGGTACGCAGGTTGGCGGTGATGTCCTCGCCCTCCTGGCCGTCGCCGCGCGTGGCGCCCTGGACGAAGACGCCGTTTTCGTAGCGGGCGCTGAACGATAGACCATCGATCTTGGGTTCGGCGACGATCTCCAGCGGGTCGTCCTCGGCCAGGGACAGGAACCGCCGGATGCTCGCCACGAAGTCGCGCACGTCCTCTTCCGAGAAGGCGTTGTCGAGCGACAGCATGGGCACCCGATGGCGCACCTTGGCAAAGCCGGCGGCCGGCGCCGCCCCGACCGAGCGTGAGGGGCTGTCGTCGCGCATCAGTTCCGGGAAACGGGCTTCGATGGCGCTGTTGCGGCGCTTCAGCGCGTCGTACTCGGCGTCGGAGATGACCGGCGCGTCCTCGGCGTGATAGCGGCGGTCGTGCGCGGCCAGTTCGGCGGCGAGCGCGGCCAGGTCCTCGGCCGCCTCCTGGGCGGTCAGGTCGGCCGGATCCTTGCTGCGGAGCGTGCTGTCGGTCATGCGGCTGTCGTGTTCAGAAGGCTGTCGGCGGCGGCGCGCGCTTCGTCGGTGATGCGCTCGCCGGCCAGCATGCGGGCGACTTCCTCGCGGCGGGCGGCGGCGTCCAGGCGCTCCACGGTGGTGGTGACGCGGCCCTCGGCCTCGCGCTTGGAGACGCGGTAGTGGTGGG